>DASXPZ010000612.1:0-9893 GCA_036493275.1 Pirellulales bacterium | reverse complement strand
TCCAGCAGCGCGAGATAATCGTATCGCTTTCGCCTGCCTGAAGCAGCGCGGTTTTATAGGCGCCGGCGGCGCGGGCTTCCGCGGCGGCGACAAATCGCGTTCCGATCCACACTCCTTCGCACCCCAGAGCGAGCGCGGCGGCCAATCCGCGGCCGTCGAACAGTCCGCCGGCGGCGACGACCGGGACCTTCACCGCGTCGACAACCTGCGGCCAAAGGGCCATCGCGCCGACGGCGCCGGTGTGGCCGCCCCCTTCGGTCCCTTGCGCGATCACAGCGTCGCAGCCCGCCTCTTCCGCCAGGCGAGCGTGCTTGACGCTGCCACAGACATTGAACACCAGCAACCCGGCGTCGTGACACATCGTAATCACGCGCGTCGGCAGACCCAGCCCGGCAACAAAGCAACTCGCGCCGCCGTCGATGATGCACTGCGCTTCTTGTTCCGGATTGTCGGTGATGGGAGTCAGCAGGTCGACGCCGAACGGTTTGTCGGTCAGGCTGCGCGTTTTGCACATCTCGGCGTCCATCTCGTCGAGCGTCAGATTCCCTGCGCCCAAGACGCCATAGCCTCCCGCCTCGCTCACGGCGGCGACCAGTTCCGCGTACGAAACCCCCGCCATGCCGGCCAGCATGATCGGATGCGAGATTTGCAACATCTTCGTTAGTCGCGTCGTAATCAAGTTGTTTCCCCCAAAAACGCATCAACGGAAAGGTTGAATTGGGTCAAATTGGTAAGCCACGCATCCAGCCCCCTGCGTGACAGCCACGCGCGAGCACCCTCCGATCGCTCATTAAACGTCGCGAACGAGCGAATGGCAAATCGAAGCACGCTCGTTGCGCAAACATTTACCTACGCATTGAACAGCGGCTCGATCTCTTCCCGCGTCGCCAGCGAAGCAATCGCGCCGGCCCGCGTGACCGAAATCGCCGCAGCGGCCGAAGCCCAGCGGGCTGCGTCGGCCAGCCTTCGCCCTTCGGCCAGTGCCACGGCTAGCGCGCCGTTGAAGGCGTCGCCAGCGGCCGTGGTGTCGACCGCCGTTACGCGGTGAGCCGGCGCTCGGACGACCTGCTCGTCGACGATCAAACACCCCTCGGCGCCAAGTGTGACGATCACTCTTTTCGTCCCGGCGGAGCGAAGCTGCTCGGCCAGCGCGATTTCGTCCGTAGTCCCCTGCGTCGCTTCGCCAGTCAACTCTTGCACCAGCGCCGCAGCTTCGAGCTGATTGGGCGTTAGCACATCGACCCACTGGAGCAACTCGCGAGATCCGGCCCTAGCGACCGCCGGCGCAGGGTTGAGAATCGTCAGCAACCCGCGCTCGCGCGCCAGCCGCAATCCATGCGCTACTGTGGCGAGCGGCGTTTCGAGGCAAGCGACAAACACTCCGGCGTCGCGCCAAGTTTCGTCCGGCAGCGCATCGAGATCGGCCGGCGAGAGTTGCGCGTTCGCGCCGCTGGCGACGCAGATGCTGTTCTCGCCGCGCGGATCGACCGTAATCAGCGCCACGCCGGTCGCCGCGCCGTCGATCGCGCGGATCGCGCGCGTGTCGAGCCGTGGCTCGCGCCCGAGCAATTCAAGCGCCTCGCGGCCGAACGGATCGTCCCCCACCGCCGCGACAAAAGTCACCGGGCTCCTTGAGGCCCGCGCCGCGGCGACCGCCTGATTGGCGCCTTTTCCGCCGAGCGAAGTGAAAAACCGGCCTCCCAAGACCGTTTCGCCCGCCGCCGGCATGCGCGGCGTCTGCACGACCAGGTCCATGTTGATCGACCCGAGCACAATAATGCCGAGCCTGCTTTTGCCGGTGGTCATAGCGGGTCTGCACTCTGCCTAAGTTGAGAACAAAATTACTTGCCGATGCAGAAACGGCTAAAGACGCGGTCCAAAACGTCCTCAGTGTACACCGCGCCGGTGACCTGGCCGATCTCGTCGAGCGCTAGCCGGACTTCGACGGCGATCAATTCTTCGGCGCGCCGCCCCTCGGCCAACGCGTTTGCTCGAATGAGCGCCGCCGTCGCGCCGCGCAAACTTTCGCGGCAACGGGCCGAAGTCGCGGCGACCAGGCAGTTGCCCTCTTCCGCGGTCCGGCCCGCGAGCGCCGCTTCGCGCAACCTTGTTCTCAACAGGTCGAGGCCCAGCCGGTTCGCGCTGCTCGTCTCGATCGCTCCTCCGATATTTTCCAATTGGCGTGGCCCGTCGATCTTGGTTAGCACCGTCAATCGAATGGTAGCTCTCGGAGACGCAGCCAAGGTCGCGCGTTCCCAGTCGTTCAGCGAGCGCGTCGCGTCCAGACACAAAACCTCCACTTGGGCCTGCTCGCGCTGCTCGGCGGTGGCGCGCTGGGCCGCGGTTTCGACGACGCCCTGCCGCGGATGTTCCAAGTTCTCGGCGGGCCCGGTCGCGCCGGCTGTGTCGATCAATTCGATCGTGGCGCCGTGGAGCTCGAGCGCGGCCGCCACGTAATCGCGCGTGGCGCCCGGCGTCGGCGAGACAATCGAGGTCGCGCGAGCCACGAGCGCGTTGAACAAACTGCTTTTGCCGACGTTGGGCGAACCAACCAGCGTGGCCCGGATCGCGTCGCGCGTCACGGTGCGCGTGGTCGCCCGTTGTTCGATCGCCGCGATCTGCGCCGCGGCGCCGCTGAGTTGCGTCTGCAATTCGGCGGCGGTGATGAATTCAATGTCCTCCTCGACGAAATCGAGCCCCGCTTCCAAATGAGCCAACAAATCGAGCAGGCTGTTGCGCAGATCGGTGAGCGGAACCGCCAGGCCGCCCGCCAATTGCCCCAGGGCGACGTCCAGTTCGCGGCGATCGGCGGCGTCGATCACGCCCAACACGGCCTCGGCCTGCGTCAGGTCGAGCCGGCCGGCCAGAAACGCCCGCAGCGTGAACTCACCTGGCCCCGCCGGACGAGCCCCCGCACGGCAAATCGCCCGCAGAATGCCTTCCAGCAGCGGCGGCGAACCAATCGTGTGAATCTCGACGGTCGGCTGCCGGGCGTAACTGCGCTCGTTCGGCCAGCAATAGAGACGGCAAGGCGCCAGCCCCAGCGGCGGACCCAGTTCGATCGCCCCGGAGAGCATCGTCGGGCGAACTAAGGATTCGAGCGAGGCGTTTTCTAAAAGGGCGTCGTTGGTCGGTCGCCATAAAGAGGCGACGTAACGCAGCGCCGCCGGGCCAGCCACGCGAACAACGCCGCGCGCAGCGGAGCCAGGGGCGGATGCAATCGCGGCGATGGTGTCTTGCGGATCGTAAACCATCTTGCGAGACATGACGCGCGAGCGGTGCTTTCCACTGCGAAGCGTTTAGGCGCGGCCCCGATTTTTCTTCTTCGAGCCCCCCGCGCCGCCAGAGCCGTTTCCGCCCGAGCGAGGCACAATCGGACGAACGTCGATCGTGGTCCCGCCGCCGCCGGTTGCGGTAGCGGCCTTCGGCAGCAGCTTCCGCTCGGTGATGCCCCACAAGCTCGACGCGATGAAGTACAGGCAAAGCCCGCTGGGGACTTTGAAGAACATCACCCCGACGAAGACCATCATGTACTTCATCATCTTCTGCTGCATGGCGGCCTGCTCATCCGCGGCGGGAGGCATGAACATCTTTTGCTGCCAGATGAAGAGCGCGATCGTGATGCACGGCAAAACGTTGAACCAGGGCCCCAAAAAGCCGTTTGGGCCTCCCAGGATCGCCGGCAGATATTCTTGCCATTTGAAGAGCATGTCGGGCGCGGCCAGGTTGGAGCACCAGCGCACCGACTGACTGATCAGCGGCGCGCCGCGCAATTCGACGTCGACCGACAGCGAACGGTAGAGCCCGATAAAAATCGGCAATTGCAGAAAAACCGGCAGGCATCCGGCCAGCGGGCTGTAGTTGTGCTTGCGAAACAACTCCTGCTGTGCCTTGGTCCGGGCCTCCATGTTCCCTTTGTACTTTTCTTGCAGCCGCTTGATCTCGGGCTGCAACTCCTGCATCTTCGCCGCGTTGGCGGCCTGGCGACGGCTGAGCGGGAACATCGCCGAGCGGACCAGCACCGTGAGCAGAATGATGGCGATGCCGTAGTTGGGAATGATGCTGTAAAACAGATGCAGCACGACCAACATCGGCTCAGCCACCCAGCCGAACCAGCCGTAATGGAGCAGGTTGGCCAGGCCGTATTGCCTCAGCAGCACAGGTCGCTTGGGCCCGGCGAAGATATCGAAGGGCTGCAAAAGCGGCTTGCCGTTGGCCGCGATGGGCTGCGGCTTGCCGATGATCCGAAATGTGACGTTCGTCTTGTTGATGCTGGCTTTTTCCGCCGGGACTTCTCCCACGCGAATCGGGCCGGCCTCGGAATAAATAACGTCAGTTGGCGGGTCTTTGTGCGGCTTTAGCGCCACGGCAAAGTACTGCGCGTCGACCGCGATGAATTCGAGCGGCTCGTCCTTCCAAACGGTCGGCAGCTTCGAGTCCTCGGCAATCGTCGACGCGCTGACCAGCCCGTAGGTCGTATGACCGTCTCGCAAGAATCCGACGGCCACGTCGCGAATACCGGCGCTCTTGAACCAGTTAGGACTGATCTTGTAGCCGGTCGATTCCAGCGGCAGGCCGGTTGGGCCGTCGAGTCGCCAGGCGACCGTGCGATCTTTGTCGCCGACGTTGCGAACTTCGAGCTCGAATTGCAGATCGTAGGCCTGCGCCGTTGGGTCGTCGGCCTCGGCCGGATCGACCTTTTCCAATTTGAAATGCTTAAAGACCTGTAATCCGTATTTCGGCAGATCGTATTGAAACGAAATGTGCTGCTCGTCATGGCCCGGCACAAGGAGCCAGTTCGACTTGCGCATCGTCACGCCGGAGAGCTCTTCCGCGTCTCGCGCGACATGTTCCGTGTCGACGCTTTCGAGCGTAGCCAGGAACGAGAGTTGATCTGGTCCTTCGGGCCGGATGATCTGCATCGGGATGCGGCGAAACTGCCCTTCAAGCTGTTGCGGCTTGCCGTCGCGGAGCACGTCGAGCGAGAACTCGGCGTCGCTCGAAGTCTTGCTGAGTAGCTCTGGGAAAGTCAAATCGCTCTCGACGACTTCGCCATTCAGCGCCGTGATAATATCGCCCGGTTTCAACCCACACTCGGCGGCGGGAGTGCCAGGCGCAACCAAGCGGACAACGGCGCCCAATTGCCCCTTAGGCGGCATATCAAGATCCAAATGTCCGAGATACCCGCTGCGGTGTTCTTGGTCGAGATACTTGGGACTGTTGAGCTCGACGCGTTTGACCGCGGCGCCAGTGTTGACCAGCGTGACCAACAGGCGAAAGCCGGAATCGGGATCGGCCGAACCGAGCGTATAGATCTCGTCCGGCACGATGACCTGCTCAGCCGGCGGATTGGCTGCGGGATGCGGCGCGGGATTCTCGGCTGCCGGGTTTTGACCGGCTGGCTTTTCGGCCGCGGCGTCGGCCGGCTTTTCGCCATCGGCCTTCGCGGGTGTGTCCGCGGCCTTGATCTCGCCATTCGGCGCGCCGGCGGCTTGATCGTTCTCTTTGCCCGGCTCCTTGTCAGCCGCGACCGCGGGCGGATTCTGCTGCGCCACCGGTGGCGGCTGCAGCCAGCGCATCAAAAACAGATTGCCCGTCCAGAGGAGGAGCGACAACACAATGAAGATGACCCATCGCTTTTCCATTCCCTGCGTCCTTTAGCCCACATGTTTCAGAATCTGTCGGGCTCAACCGTTGGCAAGCCCAATCGTCGGCGCGTCGATCGCGGCCAGCTACCAGTGGAACGTTCGGGTTCCATGCAGCCCGCGGGCAGGCGCGAAGCAGGCAAGCTATCGCCCGTCGCGCAAGCGGTCGCCGAGAAAGTCATCGAGATCCGGTGTGTCGTGAATTTTTTGAATGGTCGTTTCGAACGGATATGCAACACGGCGAAACGTCACCCGATCATCTTCGAGCACCACGTAGCAGGCCCGCGGGTCGCCGTCTCGCGGCTGACCTACGGAACCGACATTGACCATGGTCTTGTCCGGACCCAGTTGATAGGTGTACCCAATCTCGTCCGGGCTGAGGAAGTTCAAACTCTGCGTAAACACGCCCGGCACGTGCGTATGCCCCTGAAAGCAGTAGTGCTCGACCAGCGAAAAGATCTTTTCCATCTTCCGCTGGTTGTAAATGTCTTCTGGAAAGACGTACTCGTTGAGCGGGTTGCGAGCCGATCCATGCACGAACAGAAAGCCGTTCTCACGCTTGTTGCGCGGCAGTTCGCCTAAGAATTCCCAGCGGCGGGCATTTTGAGCGGAGCTGCCGAGCGGCTTTTCGAGCTGTTCGCGGGTCCAGAAAATCGCTCGCTCGGCGCCGGAATTGAACCCCTCGGGGTCAAACAGCGCCCCCTGATCGTGGTTGCCCAGGATGCAGAGATCGACCTTCATGATCAGATCGATGCACTCGCGCGGATTGGGGCCGTAGCCGATAACGTCCCCCAGGCAGTAGATTTCGGTAATCCCCTGCGAACGGATATCGGCCAGCACGGCCTCGAGTGCTTCGAGGTTGCTGTGGATGTCGCTGATCAGAGCACGCTTCACGAGAGCAGACCCTTTGTCGCCTGACGGGCGCCTAGCGGCGTGCAAGGCAACAAGCCCTAAGAACCTATCCGTAAACTGACGGTCGCTAGCAACACGATCGGGTTTTTCGCGGCAAATCGCGGTTTTCGGAAAGGCACAACAGATTGCCCCAAACCAATACCGCAGTTTAGGTTAGCGTCGAATAACGGTCAAGCGGCCCTGCGGCGAGGCGCCGCCGGGACCGCCCAAAAATGGCCGTCACATCCACCCCTCCCCTTGCGCAAAGCCGGACGGCGAACGAAGATGCTCTCTGTCTGCCGCGCGCCCTTGAGCAGGGGCTGAACAAGACCCATTCCATTTTACCCCACAACAACTCTCCCTAAGGCAAATTGCGTGCAAGTCCTGGCGATCGAAACGAGCGGCACAACTGGATCCTTGGCGGCGCTGAAGGGGGCGGACATCCTCGCGCGCGTCGATCTCGATCCGACGCAGCGTTTGGCGCGCTCCCTGGCGCCTGGTATTCGCGATTTGCTGGCCGATATTGGCTGGAGGCCGGCCGACGTAGGACTGGTGGCCGTGGCGATCGGCCCGGGATCATTCACCGGCCTGCGACTGGGAGTCATGACCGCCAAGGCGTTCGCCTACGGCGCCGTGACGGCGATCAGCGGAGTCGACACGCTGACGACGATCGCCGCGCAAGCGCCGGCCGAGGCCTTGCGAGTCGCTGTGGCGATCGACGCGCAGCGAGGCGATCTCTATTGTGCTAAGTTTGAGCGCGACGAAACGGGCGCTCCACTCCGACAGGTTACGTCAATCGGAATCGCTCCGGCCGAGAAGTGGCTAAGCGATCTCGAAGCAGGAACCGTGCTGACAGGTCCAGCGCTTGCCAAACTTGTATGCCCTGTTCCCGCGGCGTGCGTTGTCTCCCCGCGCGACGTTTGGTTCCCCGACGCGGCAACGGTCGGCCGATTGGCGTTTGCGTGCTACTCGGCCGGCGAACGGGACGACGTCTGGCAACTAGCGCCACTCTATCTGCGCCGCAGCGCCGCGGAGGAAAAGAGAGACGCGAAGAAGTAGGTCACGCAGTCCTCTGCGTGACAATGAGCGCCCTATACACCTCATTGAAATTGTCACGCACAGCGTGTGTGGCCTACAGCTACTGGCCGCGTTTCGTAATCACGTGACAAACTAAAGAATGCTCTGCCACCGAGGACACAGAGATCACAGAGGGAATTGCTTTGAGTTAGGGCTCATCAACACTTTGACGCGTAACCTTAGCAAGGCACGTTTATTTCTTATCTTCTTTCTCGGTGTTCTCTGTGTCCTCGGTGGCAACTTGTGTTATCACAGCCAAATAGTTCACGCGCAACAAGCCGCGCTTAGAGTTCTTTTTCACTTTTAGCCGGCGGCGAAAGCTGCTTCGGCGGCGGTAATGGTGTGGTCGATATCCGCTTCGGTGTGCGCCGCCGAGACAAAGAGCGCTTCGAATTGGCTGCACGGCATGTAGACGCCTCGTTCGATGAGCTGCCAGAACCAGCGGCCGTAGCGCGCCGTGTCGGATCGGCTCGCTGTGTCCCAGTCGACCACTTTTTGCGGAGTGAAGAATAGCGTCAACATGCTGCCGACGCGCGTCAAGGAATACGGGACGCCGGCCCTCGTCGCCGCCTCGCGCAACCCTTTTTCCAATCGCGCCGAAAGTTGCTCCAGCCGGGCGTAGGGTGGATCGTCGCGCAGCGATTTCAACACTGCGATGCCGGCTGCGGTGGCCAGCGGATTGCCGCTGAGCGTGCCAGCCTGAAAGACCGGTCCGGCCGGCAGGATGTGATCCATGATGTCCGCGCGCCCGCCATAGGCCCCGACGGGGAGCCCGCCGCCGACGATCTTGCCCAGCGTCGTCAGGTCGGGCGTAAATCCCAATAGCGCTTGCGCGCCGCCGTACGCGACGCGGAACCCGGTCATCACTTCATCGCAAATGAGTAGCGCCCCGGCGCTGCGCGTCAGATTGCGCAGCGCGGAGAGAAACGCCGCGTCGGGCACGACACAGCCCATGTTGCCGACGATCGGCTCGAAAATCACGCCGGCGATGCGCGGGCCATGCTCGTCGAACGCCTGTCGCAGTCCTGCGACGTCGTTGTAGCGCAGCACGAGCGTGTCGCGCGTCGTGCCGGCCGTGACGCCGGGCGAGTTGGGGACGCCGAGCGTGGCCGCGGAACTGCCGGCGGCGACGAGCAGGCTATCGACGTGGCCATGATAGTTGCCGGCGAACTTGATGACGACGTCGCGCCCCGTGAAGCCGCGCGCCAGGCGGATGGCGCTCATCGTCGCCTCGGTGCCAGAGCTAACGAGGCGGACTTTTTCGACCGAGGGAACCGCATCGATGATCAACTGCGCGAGTTCGCTCTCGGCCAACGTCGGCGCCCCAAAACTGGTTCCTCGGCGGATGGCCGCTTCGAGCGCCGCGGTGACCCGCGGGTGGCAATGCCCAAGGATCATTGGGCCCCAGGAGCCGATGTAATCGATATAGCGCGAGCCGTCAACGTCGAATAGATAGGCGCCTTCGCCGCGCTCGAAAAATACCGGCGAGCCGCCGACGCCGCCAAACGCGCGGGCCGGGCTGTTGACGCCGCCGGGTATCAATCGTTTCGCCTGCTCGAACGCAATCTGACTTTTCTCGCGACTCACGGCTGACCTCGAACGTTGCCTGGATGCCCAGCGGGCGTCTGGGGGATGAGATTTCAAAGACGTCGGTCACGCAATCGATGTAGGTCACGCAGCCCCTGCGTGAGATCGACGCGCTAATTGATTTTCTAGTCCAACGCGCTTCACGGCTCGGCGGGAGCCTCGCCCTCCCGGTTGCGCTGACTTGGACTTCAAACGGGGAGGCGGCGTATTCCTCCACGGGTCGAATGCCGCGACGATCACTTCAACCAACCCGCTACTTCGCTCGCCCAATAGGTGAGGATGATGTCCGCTCCGGCGCGGTGCATGGCGGTCAGCGATTCGATCGCCACGCTTCGCTCATCGAGCCAACCGCGGGCGGCGGCCGCCTTGACCATGCTGTACTCGCCCGAGACGTTATACGCCGCCAGCGGCACGCCGGGGCAGCGGTCACTTACGGATCGCAAAATATCGAGATAGGCGAGCGCCGGCTTGACCATGATCATGTCGGCGCCTTCAGCCAGATCGAGCGCCACTTCGCGCAGCGCCAAGCCGGGGTCGCCGGCCGGATCCATCTGATAGCTGCGCCGATCGCCGAACGCCGGCGCGCTTTCGGCCGCGTCTCTGAAAGGACCATAAAACGCGCTGGCGTACTTGGCGGCGTAACTTAAGATTGGCAGGTGCGTGAAGCCCTGTTCGTCGAGCCCGCGGCGGATA
>DASXPZ010000611.1:0-5435 GCA_036493275.1 Pirellulales bacterium | reverse complement strand
TGGTTCGGCCCTCGGCTTGCTAGCACGCCGTCCTCGGTTTGTTTGCCGGTCAAAGGCCCGACGAATCTGCACGCCGTCTTGAAGGACGACCGGCGCCGGAGTGGGGCCGCGGTTCGGCGCCGCGACTTGAGGCGAATCGGCCAAACTCGAACACGGAAGTTCATTGCATGAATCTGTGCAATCGCCGCCGACGGAGCGCATTCACGGTCGTTGAACTGTTGATTTGCTGCGCTGTGATCAGTTTGCTGATCGGCGTGGCCCTGCCTGCCGTCAGCCGCTCCCGCGAAGCCGCCCGGCGTCTCGAATGCGCTCATCGTTTGCGTCAAATCGGAGTTGCGCTGGCCATTCACCACGATGTCCGCGGCGGGCTCCCCGCCGGTTGGATGCCCGATCCGACGCGCGAATCGGCGTTTGGGTGGTGTCTGCAACTGCTGCCGTTTATGGAAAACGCCGCGCTCTTTGCAGCGGCCGATCCGTCTCGCCCGATCGGGGACGAAGCCCACGCCGACATCCGCCAAACGAGCCTTGCCTGGACGATCTGTCCTTCCGACGTGCAAGAACCATGCTTTGAGCTTTATGAGGAAATTGGACAGCACGCGCTCGGAGGGCAGCGTTCCGACCGCGTGTTGACGCGGCTCGCCTCCGCTAATTATGTGGCCGTCTTCGGCACGCATGCACCGGACGATGCGCCAGGAGCCAGCGGCGACGGGGCATTTATCGAGGGGCGGTCCGTTCGCTTCGCCGAGCTCGAACGTGGTTTGAGTAACACGCTGCTGGTGGGGGAGAGAACAGCGGATAAACTCCCCTCGACCTGGATCGGTTTCGCCGCTCGCGGTGAGGACGCGGCGGCCCGAGTCGCCGGTTGCGCGTTTGTCGGACCCAATCGCGAAGACGCCGACGAATCCGAGTTCGCCAGCCGCCATCCAGGCTGCGCTCAATTTCTTTGGGCCGACGGCCGGGTCGAACCAATTTTCGACGCCGTCGATAGCTTCCTCTACCGCTGTCAAGCAAAACGGGGGCAAGATGCACGCTAAGGACCTCGGTCCATCGCAGGCGCCGCAGCGTTCTGCGCGACATCGCGGGGCGCCGCGAAGTGAGGCGCCGGTCGAATCGGCGCCAGGACGGACCGTCGGAACGACAGAACCAACCCGGGCGTCCGCCGAAGGCCTCGGATCGAACAGCCAACAGGGATTGCAAATGTCAGGGCGACAACTAACGCGATATGAATTGGAGATCATGGACGTTGTCTGGCGACTCGGCGAAGGGACCGTGCACGACGTTTGCAACAACCTGTCGCGCCCACTGGCCTACACGACGGTGATGACCACTCTGGGAATTCTGGAAGCGAAGAAGGGGGTGCTCGAACGCACGAAGCGCGGACGGGCGTTCGTCTATCGGCCCCTGGTGTCTCGCGACGACGTCTCGAGGAGCCTGCTCAAAGAATTTCGCGACATACTATTTGGCGGCTCGCTGCCGTCAATGGTCTTGAATCTGATGTCCGACGAATCGGTGTCGAAGGCCGACATTCAGGCCCTGAAAGCGGCGCTGCGCCGCGTGGAGCGGAAAAAATGACCCTGCTTCGCCTGCTGGAAACGATGCTCGCGCTATCGCTGCAAGTAACGCTCATTGTCGCGGCGACGGCCTGTATGGCGCGGAGATTCTGCCGCACGGAAGGAAGCCGCGACACGCTCTGGACCAGTTGTCTCGTGGCCATATTGCTGCTTCCTCTGGCAGATCTCGGCCTCCCCCACCTGCGACTCCTTCCGCCGCCGGCTACGACGATCGACCCTCAAACGGGTCTAGCGATCGAACGACTCGCGAGCTGCGGAGTCTGGTTGATCGCGCTTTGGATCGCCGGCGCGGCGTTTACGCTTGGGCGGCAAGCGCTCGGATTCGCGCGGGGAGTGCGGCTGTTACGGCAGACTGCGCTGATCTCCCCGGAGAAGTTGCCCGAACCGTGGGGCCGCTTATCAGCGACCGTAAGCTCGATGACTTTCAGTGAGGAGGGCTCCACGATCCGCTTTCTGTCGACCAAAGAGCTTGTCAGTCCCTACTGCTGGCAACTGCATCGGCCGATGATCGTGCTGCCTGAGTTTGTCTTGTCGTTTCCGGCGGATGAGCTGACGGCGGTGATCCGTCATGAACTGGCGCACGTCCGTTTTCGCCATCCGTTATGGCTTTTTGTGCAACGATTGGTCGAAATCATATTCTGGTTCCACCCAGCGGCTCGCTGGACCGCGCGACAGGCGAGCCGAACGAGAGAATTCGTGTGCGACGCGGCGGCGGCGACAGCTCCCGAGGACGCCGCGGCGCTGTTGCGAGCGCTGTTGCGGTTGACGAACGTTTCGCGCGGCGGAAGTCGTTCGAATTTGGCCAGCCTGGCGACCGGCGAAACGGCTGGCGTTCTCTCGGAACGAGCCAAAAAACTCGGAAGCGGAAATCAAGGGGCGCCGCCGCGGGATCGCCGATCGATCCGGGGACTGTTCCCCTTAGCAATGGCAGGCGCCGCGATGCTGTTGGCGTGGCTACCGATCGACGTGGCCGCTTCCCGTCGGTCCGCCTGGTCCCCTTGGCCAAAGTGGAGCGCGCACGCGCTGCAGAGCGTGGGCATAGCAGCGCGCGATTACGAGGTCGACGCCCACCGCCTGCGGCCTCATCGACACGATCAGTGACAGCTCCGGCCTGCGGGCCCGCCAAGCGCCACGCTGCGGTACACTGGTCTGACCGACAAAAAAAGGTGGTCGCGAAGAAGATCGAGGCGCCTGACAGTATCAAGTTAGAGGGTGCAGAGCGTTGAGTGCTTTCTGAAGCTTATTAAAATCGTCTTCTAGCTCACTCCTTCGGCGTTGGCGCCGGGTGGGCGACCGGCGAGTAGTTCGCCTCGTTGGTCAAGCCTCTGATCGAGCGCAGCGATGCCCGCTGGATCGTGGGAGACTCGTCCGAATGCAATCCATTTGCCGCGAACCTTCTGGCGCCAATCGCCGCGACGTTGAGGGAACATTGCCAATGGCGAAACCGCAGACATCGCGCGAGCGCGCATCCACCTGGCCGACCTTCCGCTACGCACTATCCAGTCGGGAAGGTCCCTTCGAACGACAGGCTTTCGATAAAGTGCCGAGCGTGTTCGAAATCGCTCTCGCGGTAGTCGTCGATGTTGGCTTTCAATTGCTCTCGGAGTTTCTCGCAGGTTCGATAAATGTCCTGATAGCTTTCGGGGTCGATCGGGCCGGTCGACATGGCTCGTATTTTGAACAGGCGGTCGAGGTCATCGCGGGCGACGATATACCGGTTATCCCGCAAAATGACTGGCCAATGGATCACGCCCGTCGCCGAGTCGATTTGCGTGACGTCGAGTCGCTTGGGCGCCTGGTCTTGGGCGATCTTGTTCAGCTCATCGGTCGACAGGCGCGTGATATTCGACGCCACGTATGCCTTATGCGACTGACGCATCTGGTGATAGGCGTTTGTCCATTGCACGCGGTTGGCGATGTCGGCGGATTTCGCCGCGGTCAGGTTTCTGGCGGCCGCCGAATTCATCAGGTTGGCGTTGCCTGAAGCAGCGATCATGCGAGCCATGCCGAACTGGGCCGCCGATTGAGCCGTCCCAGGCCCGCGATAGCCATAGCCGCCGTACGCGCCAGAGCGGTTAGTGCGATGTCTTGAATATTGCGCGCTGGCGATATGGACGTCCCCACAGGCGAAGCCGATCAGCGTCGCGGCAAGCATGAAGCCCAGTAACCAAAGACGGATCGGTAACAAAAGATTGCGCTGTGAGGCATGCGAGATGGGACCGGTGCTGGCGGTCGCGCGGGTCCCCCTCTCCTGCGCCGAAAAGAATCCGCTGAGCCGGCAAACAGGCATGGCGTCGGTCCCACAGGTGATAATGTCGCCCTGTCGTCGCATCCCGGTCGAGCGCGCTGACAGTCGCCAGGAAGACGCAGGTCTCGAAGTCTCGCGACCTGTCTGTCCGAACGGCGCCGCTATCGGTTACTCCCATGCTACCTGCGACAAGGCGGGAATGCTCAACAGATCCATCAACCTAACGAAAGTTAAAGGAGCGTGGGCTACGGATTTAACCCAGTCTACGAATGCTTCCGGAAGAAGTCACATTGCCACAGCGTGGACGAAGTCCGCCGCCGTCTGATCGAGCAAAACGTACAACCGGGGTCGGTTGATCGCATGACGCAAAGCCCACGTTACGGCCAGGGCGCTGCCAAATTGCCGCGCTGCCCACTGTAATGATTGTCAAAGACGCGAGCACATATCCAAATTGGATAGGGATGCCCAGCAGCGTATAGCCAATCACCGTCATCGCCAGCAGCAATGCCGAAAGCGGAAAGGCCGCGGCCCATCGGCAATCCCAATGCCTTTACGAGCGTGTAGCCAGGGAAGATCAAGGCTGCGATAGCGACAAAAATCATCGGCCGCCTGTTGTGATGGATTGTCGCCGGATCTCGGTCTTCGGCAGGCGCCCGGCGAGAAGAATTGACCCCGACACCCACCTCAGGCGGACCATCGCTACGATCCGAGAAGGCGCTTTCGCGGAGAATTGTCCGTCTGAAAATCGCTCCGGTGTCGTTCAGATTGGTCACCGTAAGCAGCACCACACTAACATGGCAATTCAGCAATCGCTAGGTGGGGGCGTGACCCAGGGCGATTGCACCAAAAAAGCCAACTAGAAAACGACTTATGGTTCGGATGCAATTGTGCTAGCAGCGCGTTTCTCGAAGTTTTTGCAGCTAGCACAAAAACGCATTTTTGCTCGAATGCCGGAAGATGCTTCGAACGCAACGCTTTAAGGTGCAATCGCCCTGGCTTGTTCCCGTGAGAGTTAAGCAGGCTTAGTCTTGCGCGGATTTCGTCGCGCCGTGTTCCAACGGCATGCAAAGATGATTCCACCCAGACCAACCAGCGCCAACGTCGACGGCTCAGGCACGGCCGTAACGGTAAAGACTCCATCGCCGGCGACGGTCGAGAACTGAACTCCACTCGGAGCATTCAATAATTGGATCGATGCTTCGGTCGCGTTAAATGATCCGCCGAAATGGAACAGGTCATAATGCTCGCCGAGATGCGGAACGTATCCGTTGATGAAGGACAGTGTGACAACGCCGTTCAAGACTAGGTTTCCGGTCACAGTGAGTTGATCGTACCCGAGGCCGGCCACCGTTCCGCCGATTTGTAAAACCAGCGACCCAGCGGGGTTTTGGGTGTAGTTTCCGTGGATTGTCAGCGCGCCTGGCGAAAAGCCTGGACTAACCGTTCCGCCGGTGTTCTGCACGTCGCCAAAGATCGTGCCCGATCCGCCCAGCAGTCCAGATGGACCGACAACAATCGATTGCGGCGAAGGAGCGTCGCCGGAACCGATGCGCACGCCGCCCCCGCCCGAAACGTCGACGACTCCATGACTGCCGATAAGGAGTTGATCTCCAATC
>DASXPZ010000610.1:0-1599 GCA_036493275.1 Pirellulales bacterium | reverse complement strand
ATCTTGTGCCACATGCCTCCGTGCTCACCCAAGTGGTAGCCGTGATCGCTTACGAACACCACGACCGTGTTGTGCCATAGGTCGAGCTGATCGACGGCGGCCAATAGCACGCCGATCTGAGCATCGACGAACGAGATGCAGGCATAGTACGCGGCTGCTGCTTGCTGCCGCTCACTTGGACTGACGCTTTGCGTGCCAGGTGGGTAGGTGAAGGCCGCCTCGGGAATTCGCTTCAGGTGTTCGGCCGGCTCGTCGAGCGGCGGAATCGAACTGGGAGGGTACATGTCGAAGTATTTCTGGGGCGCAGCATAGGGCGCGTGCGGGCGGCGGAACCCGATCGCCGCGAAAAACGGCCGGCCACCCGCCGCAAGGTCCTTTAACAACGCAGCTCCCTTTCGGGCCACTACGCCGTCGGCCGTGTTGGCATCGTTCGAGTTCAGGACGGCCCACTCGATCGTGTACTTCTGCGGGCGTTCGATTTTTTGCGAGCGGACGACGGCGCTTGCCGGCGGCTGCTTGCCCGTCTCGCGAGTTTCGGCATCCCAGCTTGCCGGATCCTCAAACGCCTGCCCGGTGTGAAAGATTTTTCCGACGTGAACCGCGCGATACCCGTTTTGGCGGAAGTATTGCGGCAAGAAAACGGCGTCGGGCAGCGTGCTGCGTGGGGGCGTGTCCAGGTCATAGACTCGCGTTTGATCGGGCCGCAGGCCGCTCAACATCGAGACTCGCGACGGATTGCAGAGCGGATACTGGCAATAGGCCCGGTCAAACCGCGTGGCGCGGCGGGCCAGGCGATCGATGTGCGGCGATTTCACGATTGGGTGGCCGTAACAACCCAAATCGTTGTTCATGTCGTCGACCATGATCAAAAGCACGTTGCGCTTCGCGCCGGCCTCTGCCGCGCGCGCATCGGCACACCACCAGATTGCAAGCGATAGAAATAGGATTAAGGAACGCCACATCGAACCAGCTTCGGAGCGCGTTTTTAAACTGAAATCGACTTAGAACTCGCGAGCGCCGGCGGGCTTACTCGCTGGCGCTTTCGGTTGGAGAGGCCTGGCCGGCGTGGGGCCTTTCGCGCCTTTCTTGTTCGCTGGAGGCGATTGGTTTTTCGTGGCGGGCGCCGCATCCCCAGCCGCCTTCGCTCCACCCAGCAAGCCTGGCAGCGAAAAACCGGCCGGCCGCGTCTCGACCGGCATCGTGGCTTCGACGTGGGCCGCGATCGCCCCATTCTGGAACCCCATTTCGAGATCCATGCCACGCAACCAGGTCAGAGCCGGAAACTGGTAATCGGGCGGAACCTGGTTCGGCGGCGCGTCGGCCAGCGCGCTATTCACCCAGGTTTTGACGCCGGGCGACGTTTCTCGCAGCTCGTACTGGCCGCCCAAGAGAGACACGAACCTGGCTTCCAGCAATCGCTCGGCCGTTTCGAGCGACTCAGCCCGCGGCACATGCAACTGCTCACTTAGCATGTTGAGGAAGCGGGTGTTTCCAGCCGTGATTTGCCGCGACTGCCGGTATCCATAGGCGTTCACCAGGCCCGCCAATCTAGACTGGCTCAGGTCCTCGGCATGTACCCAGACTTGGGCCGGCCGCGGC
>DASXPZ010000609.1:0-2087 GCA_036493275.1 Pirellulales bacterium | reverse complement strand
CAAGTGGTTCCAAGGCTATCTGCGCGAACTGGTCGATAAGCTGGCCGACGTGCGAGGGCGAATCGGCCGCGATTTGGCGGCGGTCGCTCACACCATCGCCGAATCCGATCCCAACTCGAAGACGAAAACGTCGCGTCATTCTCCGCAAGACATCCCCACTTTGTTCGTGCAGTATTGCCGTTTGCGGCTGTTTGAGGTCGCTTCGCAGCGGGCGGGGCAAATCGCCTACGCGCTGCAGAGCCATACGGTCGCCGCCCACGACGCCCTGGTCGATTTGCAGCGTGATCTCGAGCATCTGGGATCGCAATTTCCCGTCCGTGAAGATACGCCTGCCGCCGCCAATCCGGCCAACGAAGTGGCCGCAATGCGGAATTCGGTTGCTGAGCATTTGCGCGCGGCGGAGCAAACGCTGGCCATCCGGATCGACGATGAACTTTCTCAAAATGTCTTCGCCAACCAAGGTGGCCTGCGAGCCGCCATTACCGTCGGCGGCCAGACTCGCGAGCAACTGCTGGATGGACTGCGGAACGCCGCCCGTCAGGCCGCGCTGGCCGAAGTGAAATCGGTCGATTTGGCGTCGCTGCTGCTCGCTGGCGAACAGGGCGATACGCCATTGGCCAAGTGCCTCGCCGACGCCCAACCTTGGTTGGAACGCTGTGGCGGTCGCCGCCGTCTGGTGTTTGTCATCCCGGAGCCGCTTGTCGCCCAATACAATTCAGCTCGTATATCGGCGCAGCTTGGCGCGAGCGTCTTTCGCCAGCAGCCGGGCGTTGCGCCAGGCTCGGCGAGCGATCTGGTACTGCTCTTCGAGCTGGGCGATATCAGCGTGCCGCACGCCGCCGCTCAACTCGTCGATTTCCGCCGCGACCTGGCCGAGGCGGCCAGCCGCCTGCAAACGCGCTGCGACATCACCTGGACGCCGGTGTTCACGTTCTAAGGCAGCACGAAGGAAATAAAATACCACGCCAGCGAGACTTCCTGAGATTGTCGCTCGTGAATCCCGGTTTCACGGGTAGTTTATTTCCAGCCTACTGCCTAATCCGGCGGACTGGCCGCGAACCTGTCCCCCTCGCGCACCGGATAGCCTCGTAGAAACTCTGCGATCGACATAACGCGCTTGCTCGCGGGCTGCAGCGCTTTAATCGACAAGCCGCCGCCGCCGGTTGCCACGACCAGCTCGTTGCGATTGCCGCTAACCACCGTGCCGGGCGCCGCGCCTGGCGGCCTTGGCATAACATTCGCCTCTTCCAGTGACAACCGCAGCGGCTCCTGCCCCGGACGCTGCCAAAACGTATAACTCCCCGGCCACGGCTGAAGCGCCCGGACCTGATTGCGAATCTGCTCGGCGGAGCGCGACCAATCGATCGCGCCCTGTTCTTTCTTCAATCGCGGCGCCTTCGTCGCTTGGGACACATCTTGGGCGGTGCCGATGGGGCTTGTTCCGTCCCAAGCCGCCAATTGATCGATAGCAGCGTGTACCGCCTCGATGCCTAGGAGTGCCAGCCGCGCTTCAAGCTGTGGATGGGTTTCTTCCGGGCCAATGGCCGTCTTGCGCTGTATGAGGATCGGTCCACCGTCGAGGCGGGGCGTCATGTGAATCACGGACACGCCCGTCTCTGTTTCTCCCTGGAGCAGCGCCCACTGAATTGGCGCCGCGCCGCGATACTTGGGCAAGACGGAGGCATGGAGGTTGATGCCGCCCAGCGGCCCCAGGCCCAGCACGTCGCCCGTAAGGATCTGCCCGTAGTCGCAAACCACGAGCAACTCCGGCGCAAGCTGCTCCATCAAGCGTTTTCCCTCGTCGCTGTTGATGCTCGGCGGTTCGTGCACGGGCAGACCGCGCGCCAGCGCCGCGTCGCGCATCGGGTTGATCGCTCCCGCGGTTCGTCCCTTCGCCGGGGGCACGGGGCGCGTAATTAGCGCTCTGAGGTCATGCGTCGAATCGAGCAGCGACTGAAACATCGGCACGGCAAAGGGCCCGGTGCCCAAAACAACAATGCGCATCATCGAATCGACCCAGCAATCTGGAGATTAGCCAAACGCTTCGCGGAGCAATTTGAGACTTTTGGGAATGCCGGAGCGCGGAT
>DASXPZ010000608.1:0-5079 GCA_036493275.1 Pirellulales bacterium | reverse complement strand
GAGCGACAGGCTGGCAACACCAACCCGAAGCGCCAGCGAGGGAAAACAGCCGCAAGCCCGCACTGGCGCTTCGGGTTAGTGTGGGGGCAAATCGTCGGGGCTAGCGCGCAAAAACGTGCCCCGTGCGCCCCAAAGGGCAGCGCACGGGGCACTGGCGTGGCGGACACTTCAATATCGCTGGGCCGAAGCTACTTCGACTCCGCCCCTTCGGCGACTAATTTTGCGATTTGCTCAAGCACCTTGACGGCCTGCGGCGGGAAGGCGGCGTCCTCGGTGCTCCAAAAGTTCACCGTGGCCGGCTGGCCGGCAATCTTCACCGGCACGTGCAGGCTCGAACGGAGATCTTTACGAGCCAACTTGCTGATCGTTGGGCTCTTGATCTCGCCGAGCTTTTCGTTGACCACCGTTTTGTCACCCAGGGCGTATTGCGCCAGGGGCTCTCCTTCGACCTTGACAACCGTTGACGTGCTGCGGAAGGCGGTTTTGACGCCGATCCGCTCTTGCACCATCTTCAACCGCATTTTGTCGCCGTCGACGGTGGTGATGCAGATCCGATCGACCTGCGGAACCATTTGCAGCACCTGCCAGGTGAGCATTTCGAAGTCTTTGTCCGACTTCAAAGACTTGCCGGCGATCACCTTCAGTTGATCGTTGATTTTCAGCAAGTCGTCGCTGGCGTTCTTCACGAACTCGGTCACGCGCAGGTTGACTTCGGTCGCCGGCTGCGTCAGGTCCTGGTCGGCCAGGGCCATCTCGAACCAGCCGAACATCATCTCTTCCCAGGTTTGCTCGCCGAAGGTCACTTCCTTCGATGGATCGGGGTTGGCGAAGTTGTCTTCCGAGTTGTCGAAATGCGCCACGCAGTGCATCTTCGTGCCGCGGGGCAGAAGCTTCGGCTCGGCAAAGCGATAGGTGGTCTGCCAGCCAAAGTCGTAATGCGGCACCCAGAGGATCGTCTCCTTCTTGCCATCCGGATAAATCAGGTCGTAGCGGAAATCTTTCCCGCGGACGTGCATGTGGGGAGAAACGGTCAGCAGCACCGCGTTCTGGCGGAAGACGAATTCGCTTTCGACCTCGAAGCTCGGATCGTTCGGCGGAATCTTGAACGTGAAGTTACCGGCGTTCTGCACGGCCACTTCTTTTTTCACCGTCGCCGGATCGGCAAAGATAAAGCCCGCGCAACTGCGATCGTTTTGCGCCACACCGTTGGGCGTGTAATGGCACTCGAAGATCAGCTTCGAACCCTTCTGGACATAACGGGCCAGGCCGTCCGCCAGCGGTTCTTGCCGCAATCCCGGGGCGAAGGCCGCCAGCCAGTTGGTTTGCAAGCGGCCGGCGCGACCCGTGGGCGCAACGCCCGGCGGCACGATGTAGATAATGATGTGATGGACGATCGAGGCGTTACCCGGCTTGCACTCGATCGATTTGATCCACTTGTCTTCGTCCCAGCCCGGATCGATGACGAAACGCTGATAATCGACGGTCCCTTCGGCCGGCACATCGAAGCCTGTTTCGTCCATCGAGATGATCTGATGGGGCGTGCCGATCTGCCATCCTTGGGCAAACTTCGGCGGCTCGGGGAGTTGCTTGACGTCTCCTTCGGGCGCGCCATTTTTGACCCAGCGGGCGATCTGACTCAATTCTTCTTCCGTCAGACGCGCGTCGTTGCTGAAATGGCTGACCGACGGATCGGCGTGCCACGGCGGCATGCGACGCTCGGCGGTCACCTCGCGAATCATGTCGGCCCAACCAACCGTCTCTTCGTATGAAGTGAGCGGGAAGGGCGCGATCTGTCCGGGCCTGTGGCACTCGACGCAATTTGCGTTGAGGATTCGCGAAATCTGGTTGGCGTACGTCACGTCGCTATTGGCGACCGGCTCGCGCACGCGGCCGATCAAGCAGCCCTGCGCCGCGGCGAGCGGCTGGCTGACCTGCTTGCCGGCGAGCAATTCTTCGAGGGCGACCGCGAGATCGCGACGCTTCGGCTCGTCTCGCTGGTAGGCGACTCCCGCTTCTTGAAAGCCGTACTGGTCGTCGATGCGGCCGTAATAACGCACCACGCGATCAGCGTCGAGGATGTAAACTTCCGGTGTGCGCGCGGCGGCGAACTGATCCGCGATGGTGTTGCCAGCGTCTTTCAGAATGGGAAACGAAAGCTTGTGCTCGCGGGCGTAATGGGCAATCTCGGTCACTGCGTCCTGGCGGTTCGAGTCGATACCAATGAACGCCACGCTTTTACCGGCGAACTCTTTCTCAAGCGCCTGCAATCGCGGGCCGTAAAGCTTCGCCAGCGGGCACTCGACGCCGAGAAAAGCGACTACGACGTACTTGCTGTCCGCAAAATCCGCGAGCGACGACTCTTTGCCGCGATAATCGCGGGCCGTGAAGTTCTTGATCTTTTTACCGATGGGGGACTGCGGGGCAGCCTCCTTCGTCGGCAGCGCTTCGGCCGAGTAGGCGGTGGCAGCGGCCATCGTGATTGCACAGAACGCGGCAATTGCCAGGGGCGGGAGTAAGCGAAATTTCATCGTTACAGTCTCCTGTCCTCTTGAATAAAATTTCACGCCACAAGCGACCGCGGTGGCGACGCAAGCCGCCCGGGCGTGAATAGGATTTGTCAGCAGGGGCATGGCTTCCGTCGCCGGCCCCGCAAGTTGGTTGCTGTGAACTGTTACGTTTACGTTTTGAATCGTTTTAAAGGGCGCTGTTCTGACTGTCTGCGAACTCTTCTACCCCGCTAAGTCTTTTACCCTGCAAGGGGCGATCTGGTTTCTGCGAACGCGGACGGAAAGGCTCTCGATTCTGTCTCCGACTGTTACAACTCCACCTGTTACAAGTCGCTTGTTACAACTCCGGCTGGGCAAGCTCGGTCGCGCCGGGATCGGTTCCCAAGTAGCTGACGAAAACTCGCACCAGCTCTTGCGCGATTTGCTGCGACGATAGCGGTTTGACCGTCCGCAGCGTCCCAAGAAACAGCGCGGATTGATCGAGCATGTCGAACACCAGCCGCAGGCCGAAATCGACCGCCAGCGCCGGATTCGGGTGGGCAATCTGCTCTCGCCGCGCCAATAGCAACTTCGTCAGTTGCTCAGCGATGTGGCGGTAGAGGCTCATGCCGCTTTCGGTGAATTCGGCGTCGCTGCTGGCGCGAATGATAAAGGCCCGAATCAGCCCGCTCTTCTGTTGATAAACTTCGACCAGAAACGGAAAAACTTGGGCGAAAATGTCCGCGATCGTGGCGCCGCGCCACCGCTCGACGTCGAGCGCGACGTCGCTCGTGGCGATCGCCTCTTCACAGAAGCGCTCGTGCAGGCAGCTCAACAGGGCGTCTTTGTCGGTGAAGCGGGCGTACATGGCGCCGACCGAGCTTTTGGCCCGCCGGACGATCTCGGCCACGGTAGCGGCCTCGAAGCCGCGCTCGCTGAACACCTCTTCCGCCGAGTCGAGCAACCGCTCGAGCGTTTCCTGACTACGGGTTTGCCGCGGTGGGCGGACCCATTCGACCTTGGAGAGAAGCTGGCTCACGACGTTGCTATCCTGAAGTTGTTGGCCTTGTTATTTAGCGGGGCGTGGAAACGCCGGACTCAAAAGCGGGGGGTGATAGTCGGTCCAGAAAAGGAAACCGGAATTCTCGTTCTTGTTTTCGATCGCAAAAAAAAGTCGCGGACACGCAGATAGAAAGGGACCTTGAACAAGGCGCCAACGGCTCGAACCGGAATGGGAATTCTGTTTCTACTATTATCGAGCCTAATGGGCCTTGTCAACAACATTCTTGAGAAAATGTTGGCCCGACGGACGGCGAAGGTCCGCTGACCCGCCTGACGGCCCGATCGCTCAGGATGTGCCGCCGGCGGCAACCCAGATTGCTCGGCACAGCTCCAAGCATCCAAACTCGCCCCGCCCTGCTCCTTGTTCCAGAAGTCGGTACCGGCCTAGACTTGAATTAGAGCCCGAGAGCGCGTTCGCGTTCTGATCGCTTTGTTTCCGGCGTTCTCTTTTTCTCGATCGGCAGTTCACCCATGGCCACCAGCAGCACGCCACTTGTCGCCGTGGTTACTGGTAGTGGCGCCCGAAGGGTTGGGCAGGTTGTGGCGCGGGAGCTGGCGACGCGCGGCTACCATCTGGTGCTGCACGCCCATACTTCAGTCGGCGAAGCGCAGGAATTCGTCGAAGAGCTCACTGCCGCCGGCTCGCAGGCGATTGCCGTTGTCGCTGATCTGCGCGACGAAGAATCGGTGGCAGGCTTGATGAAGCAAGCCGTCGAAAAGTTCGGCCGGATCGACGCCCTGGTCAACTGCGCCGCCATCTGGAAGCGAAAACCGCTCGAAGAGGTCACGGCCGCCGATGTCCGCGAGCATTTCGAAATCAACGCCCTGGCCACCTTCTTATGTTGCCAGCAGGCCGGGCTGGTGATGATCCACCAATTGACCGGCGGGGCGATCGTGAACATCGGCGATTGGGCCACGGCCCGCCCGTATCACGATTACGCCGCGTACTTCGCGTCGAAGGGAACGATCCCCACGCTCACGCGCACGTTCGCGGTCGAGCTGGCCGCGAGCAATCCGCGCGTGCGGGTCAACGCGATTCTGCCAGGCCCAGTGATGCTGCCGCCCGATCTTTCGGCTGAGGAGCGCGCCGAAGCGGTCGCCGGCACGCTATTGCGCCGCGAGGGAAGCCCGCAACACATCGCGAGCGCCGTGGCGTTTCTGCTCGAAAACGACTACGTAACCGGGGTCTGCCTCCCAGTCGACGGCGGCCGGACGATTAAGTGAGCGCGGTCCCTACTCCGCGGGTGTTTTTCGCCTTTGGCAAGTATCAAAAGGTCTAGCATTCGACAAATGAGAAACGGAGAATCAGAAGGTTATTTCGCAAGGGCTGGCTCTAATCATCACGATGGAAAAGGCAATTTCGTATGAGTGGTAAATCGAGGCCCTCGCTTGGTGAGGAAATTACGCGACGATTGAAACGATTCGTCGACGCTCTGGAAAAGGTCGACGACATCGACCAGCAATTCACTTGCAGCCGCCATTCGCGAAAACCTGCGTCGCGGATCTCACGGAAAGGAATCGTCCACCCACG
>DASXPZ010000607.1:0-9079 GCA_036493275.1 Pirellulales bacterium | reverse complement strand
ATTCGTTTGGCCAACCGTGCCTGGTGCAGAGTCGAATTGCGACCGCTGTGGTCGCCGAGCGTTATAAGGCAGGCGATTCGGTAGATCATTTGGCGCACGACTATGCTTGCCCGCGAGAAGAAATCGAAGAAGCCATTAGGTGCGAGCTCAGCGTCGCGCTGGCCGCGTGAACCAGTTTTCTTCTTAGACAAGTGCCTCGGAAACTACGATGTCGCTGAAGCTCTGAGGGCTACTGGCCTTAGCGTTGAGCTTCATCGTGATCATTTCGACCCAGATTCACCCGATGAAGCATGGCTGGCGCCGGTCGGTAAAAAAGGGTGGGTTGTTCTGACCAAGGATAGTCGCTTTTCGGCAAACTATCTTCAAATAGCTGCCTTGTTGCATGGAAACGTTCGAGCGTTCGCGCTGCGCTCCGCGGAACTGAAGGGCGCGTCGATGGCATCCGCTTTCGTGACAGCGTTGCCTACGATATTCAATTTCCTTAATCGCATCGAAGCCCCCTTCATTGCAAGGGTAACAGAGCACGGCAACGTGAAAATGATGTGGCACAAGGCGGAGATTTATAGAAAGTTCCTTAAGAAAGCTCCGTGATCAAGTTCATCCTACCTACTCGGCCCTCAGTTCCGGTGACAAGCAACACGCTCATCGGAACCTTACTCGCCGACAGGCGACGATTCTCGAGCGATGATTCAACCAGACCGAATCGCGGGGTTCGTCGAATGCCGAACGCATAAAAAATGGCACATGCTCCATCGAAAATAAAGCACGTTATGAAGGCGATCATCTACACTCAGCCTGCGAACGCCCGGTTCGTTAGTGGTCTGCTCGTGCTGTCAGCGCTATTCGGGATCGCAGGCTGTGAGCCATCGATCAAGCCGGCGGACCTGGGAACCCCCGTCTACGACGAGACGAAACTCCCCGGCGCTGGCGACCCGCCGGCCGAGGTGGAGAACGAAAAGGCTCCGATGACGTAACGACTTTAAAGGCTGCAGCGGATTGCGGCGCTTGAACAGATCGGTAAGTTCGCGACGGCTGCAAAGCACAAAAAGAAAACGCGAAACAACAAGCAACTCTCTCGCGGCCGCTCGGTTAGAAGCGCCAGCGGAGCGTTGTTTATCGTTTCGCGTTCGTGTTGTGTCTGAAAGTCGAGACTCGGAACACCTCTACTCTATTCCGTCTTGGCCGCGGTCGCTTTGGGCTCGCCGCCGAGTTGGTTGGCGGGAGTTTTTACGTCGGCCAGGCCGCGGTTGATGAAGGCCTCGATCGCGGCCGGGTCTTGCGAACCGACCAGCGTTTCGCGCTTCCAGCCGTCAGCCGTTTCGCGGAACATGACCAATTGCGGGATCGAACCCCCCTGCATCATCTGGCGGGCAAGCGTCCCTTGCTGATCGGTGTTCACCACCGCGTAAGAAACCTTGGCTAGGGCTCCGCGCTTCTGAACTTGCGGTAACGCGGAGTTCTTCATCGTTTGGCAAGCGGGGCACCAGTCGGCGCCGATCAACACGACCAGCGGCTTGCCGGTCTCTTTTTGCTGGGCGTGGGCCTCGGCGTAGGTCGGGGCGGCGCCGGTGGCCAGCGCGGCGGCGTGCAATACGATGGCTAGAGAGATCGTCGTCATGTCGTTCTCCTTCTTAGTAAGTAATATTCTTGAGGCAGGTTGGGTCGAGACAGTGTTCGGTCGACGAAGACCCCTTCGTAGACCTCTAGCGCTGCGGAGCCCATTGGGCTTGTGTGAGCCCGGCAACCTTGCTGAGGCGGCGCGGGCGATTGGAGCATGTCCCGGTCGCGGTTCCCGTGATGACCGCGTAGCAGTCATTTCACCAGGAGCGAGGCCAGACATGTCCGAGCGGGGGGCGTGAATGCGGGAATCAAGCGGGGACGACGGCCCATGGGTGAAACCCACCGGACCGACTGGCGACGCGACACCCGTCGGGCGAAGCGAGGCGCCACTGCGTGATCGTTATCCTCCCTGTAGGTCCTCCCTGTGTTTTGCGTCCGTGATCTGTTGGCCCCGATTGCCGGGCTCATTCGGATGAGCCCTCGAACGGGCCACGGTTCTTCAGCGGCCAGTTCCGAATGAGCCCTGCTTCTCAAGCAAACCCCGTTCGCCATGCGGCCCGTTGATCACCGGCCAGATGATCAACGTCCTTTTCCATGGGCTTGCTATCGCAGGCAGCAGAGCTCAAGTCAGACCAGTGTAACCAGAGAAGATAGATGTGCAACGGTAAACTGCAAAGAATTTGCCGACGCGCTCAGCCGTAGATTACGATGGCTTTATGCGTTGCGTTTTTGCAGCAGAAGTTCAACATGGTAAATAACTTCCGACGATCGATGCATGAACTTTTGAAAATCCGAGAGCACGAAATATGCGGGCGATTACGTGCCGATGTCTCGAAGCATAATAGGGCGCCTGCGTTGTGCGAATTAGCCTCCGAACAGTGTTTGGGGAGAACCAGAATCGACGCGCGGCGATGGCGCGGCCGCTCACATTGACCACTGCGATCGTTTAAACTTGATCGATTCCGAAGTAGCCAAGCCGGCTCCTTTGCTCGGTTGCCTGTTTGCTTGCTTGAGCAGCGCGGACTTCTTTCAGCTAGCCGTCGACACGAACCATCCATCGGATTCAACGGAACATCATCAGGGAATTGCGAATATGCTTGCTCGAACTTTTCGAGTGTTGTCGGCGCTCTCTTTTTTCTGTCTTGCGCTGACCGCCTTCAATCCGCGCGCAACCTTCGCGGCCGAAGATTCCGCGACGCGCGGCGGGCAACTTCCCACGGGTGAAGCGGGCACACCGCTGAACTTCGACTTCGAAGCGGGCAATCTCAACGACTGGAAAGCCGACGGCGAAGCCTTCGCCGGGCAGCCCGTCAAGGGAGACGCCGTCCACGCGCGCCGCTCCGACATGAAAAGCCAGCACGCCGGCGAGTGGTGGATCGGCTCGTTCGAACGCCAAGGCGACAAGCCGCAAGGAACGCTGACTTCGGCGCCTTTCAAAGTCACACTGCCCTTCGCCAGCTTTTTGATCGCCGGCGGTTCGGCTCCCACCACGCGATTGGAAATCTTGCGGGCCGACACGCAGAAAGTCATCTATCAGATTTCGGGCGACGACACCGAGATGCTGAAGCCGGTCGTCGTCGAGCTGAAGCCCCATCTCGGCAAGCAGATCTTCCTGCGGCTGGTGGACCAGAACAGCGGTGGCTGGGGACACATCAATTTTGACGATTTCCGCATCCACGAAACCAGGCCCGACATCCCGGACCGTGCCGGGCCGCAACCGCTCGACGTCTACAGCCACGCCGGCGTCGAAGCGGCCGAAGCCGCCAAGGCGATGACCGTGCCCGAGGGCTTCCATGTCACATTGTTTGCCGGCGAGCCCGACGTCGCCCAACCGATTTCGCAGGCGATCGACGATCGAGGTCGGCTGTGGGTGGCCGAGGCCTACTCGTATCCGGTGCGCGTGAAAGAAGACAAGGCGCGTGACCGAATTCTGATTTTCGAAGACGTCGACGGCGATGGCCACTTCGACACGCGCAAAGTTTTCATCGACAACTTGAACTTGATCAGCGGCTTCGAGATCGGCTTCGGCGGCGTGTGGGTCGGCTGCGCGCCCCACTTCATGTTCATCCCCGACGCCGACGGCGACGACAAGCCGGATGGACCACCGAAGATTCTCCTCGACGGCTGGGGCTATCACGACACGCACGAGACCCTCAACACGTTCATGTGGGGCCCAGACGGCTGGCTCTACGGCTGCCACGGCGTCTTTACCTTCTCGAACGTCGGCAAACCGGGAGCGCCTGATTCGGAGCGCGTGAAATTGAACGCCGGATTATGGCGCTACCACCCGACGAAGCATGTCTTCGAGCTCTTCGCCGAAGGAACGAGCAATCCGTGGGGAGTCGATTTCAACGATCAGGGACAATCGTTCATCACCGCCTGCGTGATCCCGCATCTCTATCACATGATCCAAGGCGGACGTTATCAGCGTCAGGGAGGCCAGCACTACAACACCAACACTTACGACGACATCAAAACGATCGCCGTCCATCGGCATTGGATCGGCGCCACGCCCCACTCGGGCAATAACCGCTCCGACGCCGCCGGCGGTGGCCACGCGCACGCCGGAGCCATGATCTACCTCGGCGGAGTCTGGCCCGAAAAGTATCGCAATCAGCTCTTCATGAACAACATCCACGGCGCGCGGCTAAATGTCGATCAGCTCACGCCGCAAGGCTCGGGCTATGTCGGGGATCGCTCGCCGGACTTCCTGTTCGCCAACGATAGCTGGTCGCAAATCATCAACCTGCAAGCCGGCCCCGACGGGCAGATGTACATGATCGATTGGTACGATCGCAACCAATGCCATCACGGCAACGTCGATGGACACGACCGGACGAACGGCCGCATCTTTAAGGTCAGCTACGGGCCGAGCAAGCCCGAGAAGGTCGATATCAAAAGCCTGAGCGATCAGGCCTTAGTCGAGCTGCAACTCAACAAGAACGACTGGCTGGTGCGCCACGCCCGCCGCGTGAT
Source organism: Pirellulales bacterium (assembly GCA_036493275.1). Taxonomy (GTDB): domain Bacteria; phylum Planctomycetota; class Planctomycetia; order Pirellulales; family JACPPG01; genus JACPPG01. Next base: position 4,543 of record DASXPZ010000607.1, on the reverse strand, counting down.
GCAGGAACGCGGCGTGAAAGACGCAGAGGCCCGCAAGGCGCTCGTCGAAATGGCCTTTAATCATGCGGACGAAACGCGCCGACTGCGCGCTCTGTGGGCGCTGCATGGAGCGGGCCTGCTGGACGAATCGTTGATCGCGCGAGCACTGGCGAACGATTCCGCCTACGTGCGCGGCTGGGCAATTCAATTGGCGTGCGAAGACAAAAAACCTTCGGACGCCACTCTCTCGAAGTTAAGCGAACTGGCCAGGACCGATTCTTCGCCCGTTGTGCGGCTTTATTTGTCGTCCGCCGCGGGCCGATTGCCGCTCGAGCGGCGCTGGGACATCCTGGCAGGGCTGACCAAGCACTCCGAGGACGCCGGCGATCACAATCTGCCGCTGATGTATTGGTACGCCGCCGAGCCGCTGGCGGGAGTCGACGCCGCGCGAGCGCTGCGGCTGGCGACGGAATCGCCCGTGGCGCCCCTGGCGGCGTTCATGGCGCGCCGCGTTGCTTCGGCCGGCACGCCCCAGGCGTATGCGCTAGTCGTTGAGCGAATCGCTGCGTCAGACGACAAGCGGGCGCACGCGGCGCTGCTGGATGGCTTGCTCGCTTCGCTCCGCGGCCGCCGCAAAGTCGACATGCCGCAGGCGTGGCCCAAGGCGCTCGCCCGGATTCGCAAAACGGGCGACGCCGAGACGGCGCACGCGGCCCTCTCGCTTGCCATCACGTTCGGCGACACCAGCGCCATGGACGACATGCGTCGCCTGGTGGCGGACGACAAGGCGCCCCTCGAACAGCGTCAAAGCGCGCTCTCCGCGCTTTTGAAGGTGCGCGACGCCAGCCTGCCGCCGACGTTGCAGCGCCTGATCGCCGACGCTGCGCTGCGTGGCCCCGCGCTGCGCGGCCTGGCGACCTACGACGACGCCGGAACGCCGAAGGCGATTATCGCCGCATACGGCAAGTTCGCCCCGGCCGAAAAGCGTGACGCCCTGGCGACGCTCGGCTCGCGCTTGGATTACGCGCAGACCCTGATGGACGCGGTCGGCAAAAAACAAATCGCCGCCGCTGACCTCTCGGCCGATCTCGTTCGCCAACTCCACAATCTCAAGAACGTCGACCTCGATCGCAAGATCACCGAGCACTGGGGCGCCGTCCGCGACACCGACGAAGACAAAGCCAAGATCATCGCCGAGTACAAGCAGCAACTCACCAGCCGGCCGAAGCAAAAGCCAGACGTTCACCTGGGCAGGGCCGTCTTCGCCAAGACCTGCCAGCAATGCCACATTCTGTTCGCCACGGGCGGCAAGGTGGGCCCTGAGCTGACCGGATCGAACCGCAAAGAACTCGATTACGTCCTCTCGAACGTCCTCGATTCGAGCGCGCAGGTAGGCAAAGATTATCAAGCCACGGTCCTCGGCACCGACGACGGCCGCGTGCTTACTGGCATCATTCGCGGCGAAGACAAGGACTCCGTCACCCTGGTCACCGCCACAGAAACCGTGATAGTCCCCAAGGACGAAATCGAAGAGCGGACCCTGAGCACGAAGTCGATGATGCCCGACGATCTTTGGAAACCGCTCAGCGACCACGAAATTCGTTCGCTGGTCCTCTACCTAGCCAGCCCCGAACAAGTACCGATGCTGGGCTCGGCGGATAATGCTCCCACGCTTTTCAACGGCCGCGACCTGACCGGCTGGCAGGGGAAGGCCGACATGTGGCGCGTCGAAAACGGCGAGCTCATCGGCCAAACCAAGGGGCTCGCGCGAAATGAGTTCCTGATCAGCGACATGACGGTCGATAATTTCCTCCTTTCGTTCGACGTCAAGCTCGTCGGCAACCAGGGGAACAGCGGCGTGCAGTTCCACAGCGAAGCCTTGCCCGAGGGAGAAGTTCGCGGTTATCAGGCCGATATCGGAGAGGGTTGGTGGGGCAAGCTGTACGAAGAAAACCGCCGCGGGCTGCTCTGGAAAGAGTCGGGCGAGGCGCACGTCAAGAAAGGGGAATGGAATCATTACGAGATCGAAGCAGTCGGCCAGCACGTCCGCACCTGGATCAACGGCAAGCTCTGCGTCGATCTCGAAGACCCCAACGGCGTAACGCGCGGCGTGTTCGCCTTGCAGCTCCACTCCGGCGGCGCCACGGAAGTCCGCTACAAGAACTTCGTGCTCGACGTGAACCCTAAGAACGAAACCGCAGCGGCGGGTCGATAGCCGGCTTTCGACGTCAACCACACTAACAACTATTCACGTCCGGGTGCCACTGCTGGCTTGTCCAGCAGTGCAAGAATGATCTTCCTCGCCTGACTCTCGACAAGACATTGGAGCGTGAAGGAGTTGCGGACGCCAGCGGCGGACTTAAGTCGCTTTGCCCCGCAGGACATCAAGCCAGCGGAAGAACGGATGCGTGACATCCTGGGCCGCCAGAGATATTTCGCGAGGTTCACCGGCGAACCGAATGGAGGGTACAGAATTGTCCACAACTTCCTGCGCCTGAATGTCCATTTCGTTAATGGCGGAGCCAGGACGATGTTCAAACACATAGCGTTCTGCTATGGCTGCTACCTCGGAATAGCTGCCGGCTTCGATCATTAAAACCCACTCCAGAATGCAGGTGCCATCGCTCACAATCATGTCGCACGAATGAAGGCGGAGAATTTCCATTCCCTTATCATATCCGTCCGGATGTCGCGATAAAACTTTTTTTACACACACTAAGTGACCAGTAACGACTTTCCAATCGCAGGAGGCGCCAGTCCCAAGCATGACTCTTCCACCGACCGACGCGCTCGCTGTCGGGTACGATTTTCTCGCGCCGCCGCGGATTGCCTTCGGCTGGGGCCGGCGGCGCGACGTCGGCCGGATCGCCCGCGCGCTGGCTGATCGCCGCGCCTTTGTCGTCTGCGGTTCGCGCACGCTGGCGGCCTCGGGCGGACTGGCCGAAATTCACGCCGCGCTCCGCGCGGCGCAGCTCGACGTCGTCGACGCGGCCCACATCTCGCGCGAGCCCGAGGTGGACGACGTCGATCGTCTGGCCGGCTTTCTGCGAGATCAAGGCGTCACGGCCGAGCATGACCTGGTCATCGCCGTCGGCGGCGGATCGGCCATCGATCTGGCCAAAGCGGCCGCGGCGCTCGCGACCAACGGCGGCGGCGAAAGCGTCGTCGCTTATTTGGAAGGAGTCGGCGCCGGACTCACGATTTCGCAACCGCCGCTGCCGCTGCTGGCCATGCCCACCACCGGAGGCACGGGAAGCGAGGCGACCAAGAACTCTGTCATTTCAAACTACGATCCCCCTTACAAAAAAAGCCTCCGCTCCGACCTGATGGTCCCGCGCGCCGTGCTCGTCGATCCCGAGCTGACCGTCGGCGTTTCGCGCAAGACCACGGCGGCCAGCGGCCTCGACGCCATCACGCAGTGCATCGAAAGTTACATCTCGCGACGCGCCCGCCCGGTGGCCCGCGCGCTAGCGGCCGAAGGCCTCCGCCGCGCGGTTCCCAGCCTGCTCGTGGCGGTCGAAGATCCCACGAATCGCGCCGCGCGAGAAGCGATGTCGCACGCGGCGCTGATGTCGGGCATGGCGCTCGCCAACTCCGGGCTGGGCGTGGCGCATGGCGTGGCGGCGGCGCTGGGCGTGCAAGCCCGCACGGCGCATGGCGTGGCCTGCGCTTTCATGCTGCCGATCGCTCTGCGGACGAACCGGCCGAATTGCGAGGCCGCAATGGCCGAGTTGGCCCGCGCGGTTTGGAACGAAGCTTGGAAGAGCGATTCCGCCGCGGCCGACGCACTGGTCGAGCGGATCGACGCCCTGTGCGTGGCCGTGGGCGCCCCGCGCCGGCTACGCGAATTGAATGTCTCGCGCGAGCAAATCCCGGCGCTCGTCGCCGGCTCGCATGGCAACAGCCTCGACGGCAACCCGGTCACGCTTTCGGACGATCAACTCGACCAAATCCTGGAGGGGGCCTGGTGATCATCGCCGCCGGTCTTTCGCCTGCCTGGCAGCAGATCCTGCTCTTCGACCGCTTCACGCCGGGCGAAGTCAACCGGGCCAGCGAGTCGCACTGGTGTGCCTCGGGCAAGGTCCTCAACGTCGGCCTCGGCCTGCACAGCCTGGGCGCCGAAAGCCTGACGATCAGTCCCACCGGCGGACCCGGAGGAGAAATGATCGAGCGCGAGTTCCGGGACCGCGGCGCCCCGCTCGCGGCAATCCGCTCTACCCACGCGACGCGCGTCTGCACGACGATTCTCGATCGCGCTACTCGCGTGACGACCGAACTCGTTGAAGCCGCGCCGCCGCTCTCGCCCGCCGAGCTCGCCGAGTTCACGACAAGGTTCGCAACAGCGGCGCCGCAAGCCAGCGCATTGGTCTTAACCGGCTCGCTACCGGCAGGAACGCCGCCGACGTTTTATCGAGACCTGCTCCGGGCGGCGCCGGCGGTCCCGGCGATCCTCGACGCGCGCGGGCCAGAACTGCTCGCGGCGCTCGACTGCCGACCACTCGTCGTGAAACCAAATCGCGAAGAGCTCGGCATGACGTTCGGCCGCGAGATCAAAGGCGACGCC
>DASXPZ010000606.1:0-9401 GCA_036493275.1 Pirellulales bacterium | reverse complement strand
TTCGAGGTTGTCATCGTCGATCGGATCGTAGAGCGGCAGTTGCGTCATGTCCTGGTTGGTGTCGGCCCAGTTGGCGTCGGCCTCGAACAAGACCTTGTGCGCCAGGCCGTGCACATTGAACAGATTGCTCTCGTAAGTCGGATTCGTCGCCCAGAAAGGAACGCTGGCCCGCAGGCCGACCTGGCCATACGCCCGATTGAGTTGATTGCCCGATAGGTCCTGATCCCAGTGCGCCAGTTGCCCCAGGCCGTACGGCACAAAGTTGACGGCTCCGACATTGAACGGGGCGTCAACTTCTTGCGTGGTAAAGTAGCGGCCGCCTTTGACGTTATTCTCCCACGGCAGGTAGGCAAACTTGGCGATTTCGGACGGGTCGGTCGGCTCGGCCGCGATCCGCATGTTGGCATAGCCCGCGCTGGAATGCTCGAACCAGGTCAGCCGGTCTCCCAAGAGAGGCTGGCCGAGCCAGAAGTGATCTCCCCGCGGCAACCATTGCGTCTGCGTGAACCAATCGTTGAGCCGCACGCTCCCCAGGATGCTCCAACTGGTATTATCGCGGTATCGCTTCAACTCGAGGTCTGTGTCGTAGTCTTTATTCCGATCCCATTCGTTCTCGAAGTATTGTTCGAGGAAGTTGCGATCGCTGATCCAGCCGACCTCGCCCGAGACAACGAACCCGCCGGGCAAGTATTGTCTGTTACGGCCCAGCGCGCGGCCGCGCGGATCTTTCGAGGACGGCTCCGGCTCCAACTTGACTCGGTCCGAGCCCAGCGTGTCGAGACCGTGATCGTGAATCACCCAGGCGTCGACAAACCCGCGGACAGGCCCTTGGATGCCAAAGAAGTCTTGGCCTTGCCACTTATAGGCGGTTCCGCCCGCTGGCCCGCGGTAACTGAAATAGTCTGCGCTAATCGACCAATCGGTGCCGGGTATTCGCTTCATACCCAGTAGCTGATACGGATTGAGCGTCACGTAAAACTGTTTTCCAAAGATCTTGTCGCTCTTGACCGAGGCGCGGCGAATGAAGAAGCTCGACTCTTCCAAGTCGCTCTTGAAGACCGGCCAGTAAAAGACGGGAACTGGGCCGATAAACGCCAGGTTGTTCCAACTCGTTACCAACCGGTCCGAATCAATCTGTTGCACGGCGGGGTCGGGTGGGAGGGGCTGGCCGGTGATCGGATCGGTGGCTGCCGCCTGCTTGTCCACGTATTCGATCGTCGAGGCCTGCATGCGGTAGCCTGGCTTGGCCAGCCGGCTGCTGGTGACATAGGCGTGCTTGGCCAAAAATCGGCCCGGTCCGGTCTGCTGCACCACGTCCGACCGCAGGCGCATCTTGCCGGCGAATTTCGGCGCCGGGGTGATGATCTCGCTATTGAGAATGACGCCTACTTGCTGCTGGACGTTGTAGTACATCCGGCTGGCGTAGATCTTTCGATCACCCTGGCGGAAGACGATGTTGCCCTCCATGTAGATTTCGAGCGGCACGTCCTGGGCCTGCAACTTCGACCCCTCCAAGTCGGTCAGCCCCTTGGTCCAAATGACCATGTTATCGGCCGAGAGGTCGAGCGTTCCCTGGCCGGGAACGTTGTCAACGATCATCGTGATACCAGCGCGAATGGTGATGATCGACTCATCGCGACCCGGCGTCGGCGCGATCTCGGCCTGAAACGGCACGCGACTGCGGCCGTAAAAGTCCAGCTTGCGGGGACCAGCCGCGGGCGGAACGATCGGCTCCACCACAACGCCCGGCGGCGCCGCGCCAGGGTCCACGACCGTCGAAGGAGGAATCGTGTTCGTGATCGGTGGCAACCGCGTGAAGCCACCCGCCTCCGGGGGCGGGGCAACCTGCGACGGATCCACTGGCGTGATGAATTGCGCCTGCCGCACCAGCTCATCATTGCTCTGAGTGCGCCGCGCCAGCGCGCGGTCGTACAAGGCCGGTTTCGTTGCCGGTTCGGCGCCGGGGGACGCGATCTTGTTTTGCGGCGGCAAAGACGAATAGAACCGGTGCATCCAACGGCGGTCCTGGAGGCAATTGCTCGGACGCTCACCCGGATTCGGCCGCGGGCCCTGACTGACGGTAACTTCTCCTTCGATGTAAGAGATCACGCGCGTCATGCGGTGCGATAGATCGCCCTCGGTCTTGATCCACAGGATCGCTTCATCGCCGATGGCCGTGATATCTTCTTGCGAAACCAGACAGTGACCGCGCAGCCACCAGACTTCGAATTCTCCATCCTGCCATCGATTGGCCTGATCGGCGGAGAAGGAGATCGGCTTATCTGGATCGGGCGCTGAGAACTCGACGTCGGCCCGCGCCGCGCGGGGAAGCAAGACCAGCCACGCCAGTAAGAGAGCGCGCGCGAGCGAAGCGCACGCAGCGGCAAGCCGCGCGCGAGGCGATCTCGGCGGTGGGGTGGCGATGGAGTTTGTCAGCGGAAAGACATCCTTGGTCGAGAGCTCGCAAACCGCTGCGCGCGCTCGCCAATTTACAGACCGGTCGAACGACCGACTGAAATGAACGAAACTGCTTATGGGAAGTGAACTTCGGGAATTGAAAAGAGGGCGGATTGTAGGGGAATTCGGCCTGCGCGGTCAAGGTAGTTTCGGCCCTAAGCTTGGTGTTCTAACTCCTTGCCGGCGACAGCTTTGCGACCCGATTTTTTCCGCCCGATCCAACCGGCGCCAGCCGCGGCCGCTAGCGCGACCACCGGGCAGGCCGGCGCCCGCATTCGCAAATCGGTCCAATAAACGGCGTGCGCGGCGGTGAGCGAAGCCGCTAGCAGCAGTCCAAACACCCACGGATCGCAAAGCAATCGCCGCCCCAGGCTGCATACGCCAATGAGCGCCAAGACAAATTCCGCCGCGTGCCAAAAGCCGATCGCGTAGCGCAGCGCTCGCGCGGCCGATCCTTCCCCCGCCAGAGGCAACGGTAACACTCCCCAGAGACGGCTCCAGCGAAACAAAACCGCCTGGGCGAACATGGAGGGCTCTGCTTCGATGTTCTGCCAGGCGTGCGCTGCTTCGCGGCGATCGTTGGCCAATTCGTAGGGCAATTCGTTTCGTCCCGTTTCCGCCAGTTGATTTCGATTCGCGATGCGCTCCTCCTCGACGCCCGCGTTGAACGCGGCGCTGTCCCAAGGTTGGCCGGGCGAGGCGCGCAGGTGTTCGTAGAATTCCGGATTGTTTCCCAGCAACAACGTGACGCCGCCGTGCGTGGTGGTCACAATCGGCCAACCGAATTGCATCTGATTTCGCGCTACCCAAGGCAATAGCGCCACGGCGCCTCCCAGCGCGAAGCAGGCCATCGCGCGGGCCCTTGTTGACCATGTGGGGAGGAGCCAGACGAAGCAGATCGGCGCGCCGAACATCCACAACAAAAAGACAGGGCGGCAGAGAACCGCCGCGCCAAGCGCCGCGCCGGCCGCAAGCGCGCGGAGCGTCGTCGGTCTTGCGACCAGGGCCGAAAGGACAACCAACCCCAGCGCCGCCAGAAACGTGGCGAAGGTTTCTGTCATCACCACCGACGCCTGCCGCAGCAAAATCGGATCGACTGCCACGAGCGCCGCCGCCAGAAAACGCCATCGACCGAGCCCCCATTGCCGCCCTAACAACACTACCAGCCCAACGGTTGAAACGCCCAGCGCCACCTGCAGCGCGGCGATAGCCGGCGCATTGAGTTGACCCATCGCGCCGAGCAGGGCGAGCAGCAACGGGTAGAGAGGAGGACGAAAAGCCGTGGCGACGTCCCCTCGGCCGTAGACGCCGTCGCGAATCAGATTCTCGGCCAACTCGCGATAGTTATCGACGTCGAACTCAAGCGCGCCGCGCATCGCCACCGCGGCTGCAATTCGCAAGACGAGAGCGCCAGAAAACAACGCGAGAAGCGCACGTCGGTCGAAACGCGCCGCGTTCGCATTTTCGCTGGTCGCTCCGATCGACATAGATTCCCCCGGTTTCCGGCGCCCTGTTTAACGCTCCTCCGGTAGTATAGCGATCGACGAATTTTAGCACGTCGAAGCGCACTGCTGGACGAGCCAGCAGTGGCACACTGAAAGTTGCTCGCAGCGCAAAGCAATTCGTGGCCGAGCGTGCGGCCTGGGCTCAATGGCCCGCTGGTTATTTCTTCGCAGCGCGGTTCTTCCAATCGACGCCCGAGATTCTCGCCAGCGCCAATTCCAGCGCGTGCGTTCCGTCGCGGGCGTGCCCTTGCGCGGCGAGCGCAATGTACAACTGATGCGCGAGCGCCAAGCCGGGTAGCGCCAAGTTCATTCGCTTGGCCTCGGCCAGGGCGATGCCCATATCTTTGATGAAATGCTCGACGTAGAAGCCCGGCGCGAAGTTGTTGTCGATGATTCGCGGTCCCAGGTTCGAGAGAGACCAGCTTCCGGCGGCGCCCGACGAAACGCTCTGCAAGACCGTCGGCAGATCGAGCCCGGCGCGGTATCCGTACAGCAGAGCCTCGCAAACGCCGACCATGTACGACGCGATCAGGATCTGGTTGACCATCTTGGTATGCTGACCGGCGCCCGCGGCGCCTTGATAGACGATCGTTTTGCCCATCGCCTCCCAGCAGGGTTGCAACGAGTCGACGACGCTGCGATCGCCGCCGATCATAATCGAGAGCCTGGCTTCGCGTGCGCCAACATCGCCCCCCGAGACCGGCGCGTCGATGCTCTGCACGCCGCGCGCCTTGGCCGCCTCGGCGATTTCGCGCGCTAGGGTCGGCTCGCTAGTGGTCATGTCGACCAGGATATTGCCCGGCTTGCAGCCGGCGAGGGTCCCCGTGGCGCCCAAAGTCACTTCGCGCACGTCGTGCGGAAAGCCGACGATCGAAAAGATCACGTCGGACGCTTGGGCCACCGCCTGCGGCGTGTCGGCCCATTTGGCGCCCTTAGTCAATAGCGGTTCGGCCCGCGATCGCGTGCGATTATAAACCGTGACGGAAAAGCCGGCGGCCAGCAAATGCCCGCACATGCTCGACCCCATCACCCCCGTGCCGATCCACCCGAGCCGAGTCACTCCCGGCTTGATTTGTTGCGCCGCCATTTGATTCTCCGTCTGTCGTCGACTGGAAGTTCTCGCCACAAGCATCGCAAGGCCGCGAGCGCGCCTGCGCTGTCACCAATGGCACGAAGTATAACGGCGCAAGCGACCGATCGACAAATAAAGCCCGATGCCCTTGTGACATCGGGCTTTCGCGGATGGCCAATCGCAAGGTACGCCGGCCTATTTGCCGTTCTCCATCTTCGGATGCGACCGTGCGCGCGCATGGGCATATGCAAGCCCGGCGTCGCGCATCGCCTGGTTCCAACCATCTGCTTGTTTGATCATCATGTCCACTTTGTCAAGATTGCCTTCTTCGCTCAGAAAATCCCGTGTCAGAAATCGGCCCATCTTCTCGTCTGGGCTGAGCAATATTGAATTCCAGAGTATGATCTCCATCGCGGATGAGGCAAGTTTCCGGCCATCAGGACTGAATAGCAATTTGCGCACGCCGGTTTCGTGACCTTTAAATCGAAATATCTCTTCGCCAGTCTCGACGTCCCAGAGCGCGATCGTGCCGTCCTCATTTGCGGACGCCAATCGTCGGCCATCAGGGCTGAACGCCAGGTCATAGACGCCTCGCGCATTCGCGCCTTTCAGCGTGTAGAGCAGATCCCCCGAATCAACATTCCACAGCGCGAAACCGAATGCCTGTGATGCCCACGCGACATTACGTCCGTCGCAACTAAAAGCAAGCGATGGAAAGGACGCACTTAACGGTAGCTGAAGTGTTCGCAGCACTTCACTGGTTGCAGCGTCGTACAACGTCATAATTCCATCGGCGGAGGACGCCAGTCGCCGACCATCGTGACTGAGGGCCACGGCTACGTTGCCATTGGAAAAAGAAGGCTTCAGCTTGTGCAGCAGATTTCCGCTTTCCGTGTCAGACACGACCGTTCCATCGTAGGAGTAACTGTACACCTGTCGGCAGTCAGGACTGAACGCCATACGATGACCGATTGGGTTACTGCACTTCACTGATCGGTTTTCCTTGCCTGTCAAGGGATTCCATCGCTTGATGGACCCGTCAATGTCGGCCATGATCAATTCATCGCCATCGAGACTGAACTGCAACCCTCGGACTCGGAATACTCCGCTGAAAGCCAGGAGCTCTTCGCCGGAATCAGCGTTCCACATTTTAATTGTGTGGGATAGCGATGTTTGCGGAGCGTCCGTTCGCCGACCGGCGGAGGCCAATAGTTGACCATCGGGACTGAACGCCATGCTCACCTGCGAAGAATGTCCTTTCAAGACATGCATCGCGTCATCCACTTCGACGTCCCAGAGTTTAATAGTTTGATCCACACTGGTGGACGCGAGCAGCCGGCTGTCGGGACTGAACGACACGCCGAGCACCATTTTCTCATGGCCAATCAATGTGCGAAGCGTCGCACCGGTCGCGGTATCCCAGAGCTTGATTGTTTTATTGGAAGCGGAGGCCAGCTTTTGGCCGTCTAGACTAAACGCCAGGTGAGAAACACGACTCGTATGGCCGTGGAGGGTGCGCAACGTTTCCCAGATCTCGGTCTCATAGAGCCTTATCTTTTGATCCTCACCGCCCGACGCCAACAGATGACCGTCAGGGCTGAACGAAACGCAGATAGCTTTATGACCATCCTCAGAGAGAGCTTTCAGCACCGTTCCTGATTCGGTATCCCAGACGGTGATCCACCCGTCGCCGCTTGCATGGGCCAGTTTCCGACCGTCGAGAGTAAACGCCAGTTTCCTCTCATCCGGAGTGAAGGTTTCATTGGATGTCGAATGCGCCCGGAGTGTGCGCAATTCATTCCAATTTTCTGTGTCCCATAGTTTGATGATGCCGTCGATGCTACTCGAAGCCAATTGACGGCCGTCGTTGCTAAAAGAAACAGCATGTACTGCCCGCAAGTGGCCTTTCAATTTGCGCAGCTCTTGGCCGGTACTCGCGTCCCACAGTTCGACGTCGCTGCCGAAAGGGATCGCGAACAAGGTTTGACCGTTTGGACGGAATGCAATGACTCCTTTGGGATGCTTTACGGAGATCGATCTCAATTCATTGCCAGTCTGAGGGCTCACAAAATGAACCTTGCCGCCTAATCCAGCGCAGACAAATTCCATGCCGTCGGGACTAAAGAATACGGATCCAGGAGAACTTTCAATCGGCTTTATGGTGCGCAGTTCACTGTGCAAGAGATTGCGCAAGTAGTGCCATTCGAATCCTTGTAGGTCGACGTCTTGCGCGTGTCGCTCGATTAAACTCGAAGCTTGATTGACGTTGGCGTCCTCCCATTCACGAGCCGCAAGTAACATGTCCGCCCGATAGAGTTGACGGCGCGCTGTATCTTTCTCATTCTGTGCTCTCGCCGCGTTGGCCTCCGCCTCTTCTGCCTTGGCGTCCGCCCGGTCGCGTTCAGCGATTGTCTCTGTGGCAAACCGATCGGCGCGGATCGCAAAGAACGTCGACACGGCCGTGCCCGAAAGCAGCGCTATCGCCACCGCGGCCGAGAGTCCGGCCACCATTGGGTTGCGCTTGCACCAGCGCCAACTTCGCTCGACGCTTCCCACCGGCCGGGCCGTGATCGGCTGGCCCGTCAGATAGCTCCGCAGTTCGTCGGCCAGCGCTTGCGCCGTTTGATAGCGCCGGCCTGGCTCCTTGGCCATCGCCTTGAGGCAGATCGTTTCCAGATCGCGCGGGATGCGATCGTTCAGGCTGCGCGGGTCGCGCGGCTCGCTGTGGATCACGTTGTGCAACAGCATCCGCTGGTTGCCGCGGAACGGCAGCTCGCCAGTCAGCAACTCGAACAGGATCACGCCTAGCGAATAGACGTCGCTGCGGCCGTCGACGTGGTGTGACTGGCCCAACGCCTGTTCGGGGCTCATGTAGGCCGGCGTGCCGAGGACCTGTCCTTCGACGGTGACCGTGATCTCGCCCGCGTCGCGCTTGGCCAGGCCAAAATCCATCACGCGCGGCGCGCCATCGGCGGTGAGCATGATGTTCGACGGCTTTAGGTCGCGATGGACCACGCCCTGACTGTGCGCATGTTCAAGCGCGTCGGCCACGCGCGCCACCAGTTGCGCTGATTCCTTGAAGCCGAGCCTTCGATCAGTCAAGGCGTCCGACAGCGTGACTCCTTCGACGAACTCGCTGACGATGTACGGAAACGTCTCGCTGCGGCCGACTTCATGAACTGGCACGATGCCTGGATGTTGCAGTTGCGCCGCGTTGCGAGCTTCGCGCACAAAGCGGTCTTCGTCTTCGTCGGTCGTCAGTTGGCCGCTGCGCGGGACTTTAACGGCCACGATTCGCTGCAGCTGCGTGTCGCGGGCTCGATAGACGGTTCCGAACGCGCCGCGGCCGACGGCTTCGATCAGTTCGAACTTGCCGAGCTTCGGCAGCTTGTCCTTGGCCCAACTCTGCGTGTGGTCGGGGTCCAGGCGAAACGAGCTGCCGCACGAAGGACAAAGGACTTCTTCGTCCGCGCCGTGGGCGACGATCTCGATTGGGTTACGGCAGTGGGGGCAATTCAAATGGACCGGAAAGCGGCGTCGCGGCGCCGGCGGGCGATCCAACTGACTCGGCAGCTCGTCGCGGTACTGCGGAAACCGGTCGGCAAACTCCTGCGCGCTCAGCTCAGGCTGGCGGCGCTTGCGGAGGCGATATTCGGACGCGATCAATTCGATCACCGCCGCGCGATCTTCGACGAGGCTGGGATACTGTTCGAGATACCGCTCGACGCGAACCGTGTCGTTTCGTTCGAGCCGTCGCTGGAGGTCGACGTGAAGCAGTTCGACTAGGACCGAACGCCGCGCAGTCGCATCGGCCGCAGCGGGCGGCAAGAAATCTTCGATCGCGGGCGGCTCGCCCGATTGCCAGGCGACCTCGAACCGCTCGACGAATTGTTCGAGTTCGGATGGCCGGGGGCGATGGCTCGGGTCATTCATCCCAGGCATGGCTGGTGCTTTCACGAAAGGCGTCGAGCGCGCCCCGATCGGTTCAAGGCCGCCCCAAACGAACGAGAAGTCCAATCATTATGAGGGGCGAGCAGCGCCGGTTCAAGGCACGCGAAATGGCGCCGGCGTGGGATCAGATCGTGGCGCAGGCGGCGACCATTCTGGATGATGCAATAGGATCACCCAATCTTTCGCTAAGCCTGCTGCGAACTCTTGGGTTGAGCTAAAGTGGAAGCCATTCAAATGCACGAAGTAGCCGCCGCGCCGCAGTCCGACTGGATGATGAACAACGCGTGTAAAAAAGGGGTCAGAACTATTTACGTCAGTTGCCGTAAATAGTTCTAAACCTTTCATTCGCCCTAAGAGCGCCTAACTTAACCCCTCCAAAACTGCTGAAAACTAGGCGTTTTCTAACCACAATTAGG
>DASXPZ010000605.1:0-5049 GCA_036493275.1 Pirellulales bacterium | reverse complement strand
CTTTGCCGTGCCTGTCGATCAGGCGGAAGTAATCCGCGCTGAACCGTTCGACCTTGATCGCCTTGTCCTCTTGATCTTTGGTCAGGCTGCCGTCGATCCAGCGGTTGTCGCGGCGATAAAAGGTCTTGCGGCCGATGCTCTGCACCGTGTCGACCGCGATCTGCTTGTCCTTGCTGGCATCGAAGTACGAAGCCTGCGGACCGGCCCCGCGGAAGCCCGGCGCCGCCCGGCCCGCCATTTGTCCGCCGCCATGAGCACGATTTCCTTGCTCGCCGGCGCTCTTCAATGATTCTTTGCCAAGGCGCTGCGCGACGCCGCTTTCGCCGTCGGCCGTGCTTAATGATTCGAGCTGACGACGGACTTGCCCCTCGTTGGCCGCCACGTTGTAGCGATCATTCGCTTCGTCCGCCAAGAACGACGTGTAAGGGGTGAGGATCCCATGCCGCGTCGACAGCTCGACCAGCTCCTTGACCAGTTCCTCGTTTCGCCCTTTCAGATCGAGCTCGTCGATGATCTCTCCCACGCGGCGGATGGCCCATAGTTTCTCGATGAAGCTGTTCGTGTCGTCGTTGCTTTTTTCGACAAACGTCGCCGGGAAGTCAAACTTCTGTTCCGCGTCCCCCACTTTGCCTTGCAACAGCGCCTTGGCCGGACCGCTCTTCTTGTAGCGACCGACGACGACCAATTGCTCGCCGGCGAACAGGTCGTGAATATCGGCCGGATAGACGCGGTTGACCGCCGCCGTCTGCTCGGCGGCCGCGGCGTCGAACTCGAAGCGGATCTTCAGATCGGTCATCACCGGCGAGCCGATCCGGGCGTACAGCCGACTGACGTAGGCTTCGATATCTTCGTTGGGGCGCACGTAAGCGCTCTGGCCGTAGTTCTCGCGCACCAGCTTGTCCAACAGCCGGCTGTTGACGTCGTAACCGACGCCGAAGGCGAAAACGCGGGCCCGGACCTTATTCTCCTGCGAGGCCAGCAGCACGATCTTGGCCTCGTTCCGCTCCCCGTCGGTCGGCAGGCCGTCGGTCAGAAAGATCACGAAGTTGGGCCGGCTGGCGTCTTTGAGCTGGCCGAGCGCCGTGGTCAGCGCGCCGCTGATGTTCGTGCTGCCGCCGGCAAACAAGCCGTCGACAAAGCCCAGGGCCGCCGCGCGGGTCGGCTCGTCGAACTTTTGCAATTCCGGCCGAAAGCTCTCGATGTGGCTGTCGTAGGCGACGATGTTGAACAGGTCTCCCGCGCGCAGGTTATTGAGGACGAACTTAAGTGCCCCTTTCGCCTGCTCGATCTTCTTGCCGCTCATGCTGCCCGAGCGATCGACGACGAAGACGACTGTCTTGTTCGGCCGATCGGCGGTGGGGGCTTTGATCTCGGGGCTGGCCAACATCAGGAAGTAGCCGTCGTCCGAGCCGTCGCGGCGATAGCTCAGCACGCTCGCCCCCACTTCGCCGCTGCCGGCGTCGTAGATCAAACGAAAGTCGGAACTCGGGACCTGATTCGCCACCGCGAGCGAGACCACGGCGTGCTTGTTGTCGGGCCGCTTGACGTCGACAGCGTGCGACGGGCTATAGACGTTCTTGATGTCCGAACTGCTTTCGATCGCCACCTGAATGTCGAGCTTTTCGACCGGCGCCGACGTGTACTTGGCCGTGCTGAGCGGGAACAAGTAGTCGGTCAAACCCTGATCTTTGCGGCATAGCTGCGAATAGCGCAAGGTCACCTTGCGCTCCGCCCCGGCCGGCACCGGAAAGACGCTCGTCTTGAACATGCCGGTCCCAACCCATTCGAGCAGGGCCGGATCGCGATTCTTGCGAACAATCTCTTCGTAGATTTTTCGCGCCTCGGCCGCGGCCAGCAATCGGGCCGGAAATTCCTTGCCGTCGACGAGCAACGTCAATTGATCGATCGCGCCATCGTAAGGGAGCGGGAAGACAAAGCAGACTTCCATCGGCGCGCTGCCAGTGTTGACGAAGGTCTGCGAAACCTGCGTCTTGGCCACCTGGTCGGCCAGCTTCACCTGGACCGAAAGCTCCTTGATCTTGTACGTGCTCGGCGGCGGCGAGGGCATCGGGTGGGGAATCGGATGCGGCAGAATCGGCCGCGGCAGCGGAATGCGATCGCCCGGATTCGTGTTGACCAACAGCCCTTGTGCCTGAGCAAAGCTCGACGCCACGAGCACGATCAACAGGCCAGGTAGCAGAGCGCGCATCGGTATTCCCCCCGGTGACAGACGTGTTCAGCGACCGGCAATCATGAACTCGAATGGGTTGCTCGCGGCGCGATCGCCTCTAGGCGCCATTCAAGCTGCTATGTATGAGATGCGCGAGGAGCCCGAAAAGTTCCGGCGAAGTCTTCCTGCCGCTTTTTCTTCTGCTCGGCTTTTCACTTGAAATTACCTCTCTGACGACAAGCCATAAACCGTGATATAATCAAGCATTGGGGCAGGCAAGTTTCAGCCGGGCCGATTTACCGGAGGAATGCACGTGTCAACTGATTTGTCCCAAGAGATTCTGAAGCAAGTGCGGAAGCTGTCTCCAATAGAACAGTTGGACCTGCTTGAAGAAATCAAGCGACGAACACAGAGCGTCGCACAAAACCGGCCTCAAGTCCGAAGCATCCTCGAACTGGAGGGCTTGGGCCAAGAGATTTGGGAAGGAATTGATGCGCAGGAATACGTCCGTGGCGAGCGGCAGTCATGGAATGGTTGACCTCGCTGCGCGGCGCCGTTGTCGCGATTGACACCGCGCCATTCATCTACTTTGTCGAGCGGCACGCGGCTTACATGCCAATCGTCAAACCATTATTTCTTGCTATCGATGGCGGCGAGTTCACCGCCGTAACATCCATGCTCAGTATTCTCGAAGTTCTTGTGAAGCCAATTCGGGGCAATAACCTGGAACTTGTGGACCAGTATCGAGACATACTTCTGAATGCCAGGCATATTCGAGCGCTGCCGATGTCGCATCAAGTTGCCGAAGAGGCGGCGAGGCTCCGCGCGCAATTCAATCTGAAAACGCCGGATGCAATTCAGGTAGCGACGGCGGTTCATGCAAATGCGTCGCATTTCATCACGAACGACGCCAGCATTCCCGAAGTGCCAGCGATCAAAACAATTCTGTTGATCGACTTGTTGCCACCAGCATCGACGAGCTGGGGAAGAAGAAGAGGTGTCCTCCCCCAATGAGTATTCGCATTACAGGGAGAACGATTAATTGGCCGTCGTGGCCGGGATCTCTTCGAGCCGGATATTCCCGATCGAGTGCTTTTTCCAGTCCTTAAAGTCGAAGTGCCACCACTCGAACTCGTAGACCGTGAAGCCTTCGGCTTCCATCGCCCGCCGCAGCAGTTCGCGGTACCAGCGCTGCTGGGACGTTCCCCCTGAATAGAACGGGAACGAGCGGGGCGAGAACTCGTCGTAACCGGCCACCATCTGAATCGGCTGGCCTGTCTTCAGATCGTACAGCGTCAGATCGACGGCGCAGCCTCGGTTGTGCCGAGAACCCTTCGCCGGGTTGGCGACGAAGTCCTTGAACTCTTCGGGCGTGGCGTCCCAGAACATCTTGGTCACGTACCACGGTCGATAGGCGTCGTGGACTAGTAGCCCCAGTCCGCGGGCTTTCAACCGCTGGTTGACTCGCACGAGTGCTTCGGCCGCCGCGCGCTGCAGAAAAGCGCGCGGCTGCTTGTAAAAGACGTTGCCGGTAAAGTTGTTCGTCGTGGCGTAGCGAATGTCGAGCTTGATCGTCGGATCGAGCGTGACGAGCTCCACCAGGTCGCTCTTCAGAAATTCGCCTTCTTCCTTGGGCGGAGTGGCCGCGAGCGCCGTGGCCCGCAGTTCGTCGATCGGCTTGACCGGTTTGATTCTGTACGTCTCGCCATCTTTCGTTCCCACTTCGCGACGCAGAAAGGGGACTTCGGCGGCGACGACTTTCGTCGCGCGGCCGCTAGCGTCGCGCGTGAGGAAGAGCTTTTCGCCGTGATAGAGCCCATGATCTGGGAAGGCGAACTCGTTTTCGTTGATCTCGGTCAAAGGGTAGCTGTAGAACCATTCGATCAGCGCCAGGAGCTGCCCGCGATTTTCGAGAATGTAGAGCGTGTTGTGGTCCCAGCCATATTCGCCGATCAGTCCCTTCCAGCGTTCGGGCGCCGGGGCTGGCGGTTCGTCCGGGAGCCGCTCAAGCGTCCGGTCGCCGAGAACCAAATTGTGCTTTTCGTCGAGCGCCACCTTCGCTCCGAAGCCGACCGGATCGTCGACCAGTAGCTCGCCGTTGTCGGCGGCGGCCCTCACTTCGCGGCAGAAGTCGCCATACGCCAGCCAGACGCGGCCATTCAACTCAGTGATCGTCGCCGGAAAGCCTTCGCGAACGTAGGCGCCGACAAGTTCAGCGGCCCGCGCCGGGGGAATCGGCGTCGTCGTGCGATATTCGGGGAGCGGCTTCCCTTCCTTTTGCGCGAGCATTAAGCGCAGCGCAAACTGGGCGAGCCGCTCGGCCACGCCGTTGGCGCCGTCGAGCGCCGCGACCGCCGCCACGCCAAGCTTCTGTTCGGGCAATGCCTCGACCGTCGTCGAGAAGCCATAGACCGCACCGCCGTGGCCGATTGTCTTGTGTCCGTCGAGAGTTCCGACGTGAAATCCAATCGCAAAGCCCTGCGGCTTGCCGTTGCTGTCCGCCGGAGGCGTGGTCATCTTCTTGAGCGTCTCGGGCGAAAGGATCTCGCCGCCGGCCGTTTTGCCATCGCGAAAGATGCAGCTCAAAAACTTCGCCAGGTCGGTGACGCTCGAATACATGTTGCCGGCCGGCGCCGTGCCAATGGCGAACTTAGGCGCCTTGAAGCGGCGACCGTCGAGGGTCCACATCCAGGCAGTGGCCAGCTTTGTGTCGACTTCGGGCGTCAACACGAAGTTGCTCTCGGTCATCCCGAGCGGCTTGAGAATCGTCTCCTCGATCCGCTGTGAATAGGGGACGCCCGTGATCTGCTCGACCACTTCTCCCACCACCGCGATGCCGGCGTTGGAATACTTCGTCCGCGTGCCGGGTTTGTAGACGA
>DASXPZ010000604.1:0-2697 GCA_036493275.1 Pirellulales bacterium | reverse complement strand
CCAATGGCGCCAGGCGCTGCGCGCGTTGGACAAGATCAATGGGCTTCCGCTGGGAAAGCACTCGGGCCGGGCGCGGCGGCCGAAGCGGGCGGCAGACCAGCGCGCGGCGTCTCGTGGCGCGAAGTGTTTCGCCGGTTGAGCGGAGAGTATGGTTGGACTCCGCGGCAAATCGCCGCGCTCACTCCGGCCCAGGCGTGCGCGTACTTGTCGCCGGTTATCGAGGACCAAAATGATTGCGCTGAGACGGACGGCGCCGGGGGAGTCCGCTGGATGAGCCCGACGGAGGCGGCCGAATGGGCGAAGTCGCGGCGCGCCGTGCGCGACGAGTGGATCGACGAACAACTTCGGAGATTGACAGATGGCGAAGCGCTCGATTCCTAATCCGCGACCATTTGAGGCGCACGACGGGCAAAGCGACGCTCGCGAATCGCAGGGCCCTCGCTTCGACACTCTTACCAGCGGCGTCCGGCAGCGCGCCGCGCAATGGAACGTCGCTCGCGACCTACTGGCGGCGGCCGTGGCGAATCGTCCAGAACATCACGCGCCGGCCGAATCCCATTCGCGACCCGCTCGCCAATTTGCATCCGGGCACGCGCCAGGCGGAGGAGATCGCAGGTCGCGGCGGGCAACGAGTGGCGCTCCACGGGGCGATAGCGCCGAGCGAGCGACCGAAACCTGGCAGCTTCGCCAACTCGAATTATTGGAACGGATCGACGAGAACATCCGCCGCCTGCGCGAGTTGCAAGAGTCTGCCCGCCCGCCGCAGAGCGCGTTCACCGACCCTGCGTATTAGTCCTCCTTCTGAAAAACTAGCGCCCACAAAAAGTGCTCTCTATGTCTGTTCCGTTCGAAGAACTCGAAGGCTCGCCGCGGATTCGCATTAACGAGCAGGGAACCACGGCCATCCGCGCGTTTCGGGTGGCGTGGGACGATTGGCAGGACTTTGCGCACGAGTTGATCGGCGAGTTCAGCGTGCTCGGCCTCTCGACGCAGTTCGTTCCGCCGATCGCTTTTCCCGGTTTGCCGAATCTGATCGTCAGCGATGTGCAGGTCGAACCGTTCGATCCGGGCAACCCAAACGGCGCCGGCGGCGTTTCGCTGGGGGCATTCACCAACGCGTATCCCGATGGCGGCGCGAAGGTCACCGCCACCTATCGCACGATGTTCGACGAGCTCAATCGCTCTCGACCCGACCTGCCGAATGTGCCGGACGGCACGTTTCTCACCTATTCGGCCGATTTGGGCTCGGAGCGAATCGCGGTCCCGGGCCGGGCATGGCTCTGGAGCGACGATCCGACGGTGCGCGTGCCGGACGACGTCAATCCGGGCTTGTTGATTCCGAGCGGCGTTTTCACGCTGCGCTGGCAGCGCGTGCCGTTGCCGCCGTGGTCGCAGATTCGTCAGTTGCGCGGCAAGCTGAACTCCGACACGTTTGTTTCGTCGACGCCCGGCACGGTGATGTTCTTGGGCGCCCGCGTCTCGCGGCGTTTCCAATTTATCGCCGACGGCGGTTATTGGAATCTGGAATACACGTTCTCTGAGAACACCAAGACGCTGGCCGACGGCGCGTCGAAGGTCGGTTGGAACTACTTCTTCAAAGAGACGGCCATCGGCGGCGAGCATTGGCTGGCCATCGAAGATCAGGATGGGGCCGCGCCCTATCCGACGGGCGATTTTCTGCAACTTTTTCAATTCGAGTAAATCATGCCCGCGCCCATTCGTCCGGTGCAACCCGGCGACCTGATTTCCGCCGCCAAATTCAATGAAGTGGTCGACGCGCTCAATGCGCTGGGTCGGATCAGCGGCGCCTTTCCGATTTGCGTGTCGCACGACGCGGCCGGAGTGCACATCGAGCTGGCGCAGCAATTCAAAGCCTGGCTGTTTCAGATCGAGGAGATCGCCGGCGAAATACCGCGCACGACCGACGGCGTGGCCTTTTACAACGCGACTCGTCTGCGACTCGGAATCGACGACAAGTACGCGCCGCAAGAACCGCAACATGTGCGATTGTACGACCCGCTTGTGCGTGTATCGCCCGAGCGCGTGTTGCATGTAGGAAACTGGGTCCTCGCTACATTCAACGCCGACACCGGGCGTTGGGAAATCGTGCGCGACATTGATGGCGGCGCAAGGATCGTGCGCTTCCGCACCACGGCCACACTATCCGCTGGAGGATCGGCTGCAGCGGTGATTGTAAGAGAAGTCGACGGCTCGGATGTCGATGGCGACGAGATTACGGTGGTCGACTGGTCGGCGCCCGGAACCTGGTACGGCCCGAGCGGCAGCCAGGGGATCGCCTGTAAGATCCCTGACCGGGGCGAGCTGTACGATATTTTGTGGATCGAGCACCCCAAGCTGTTTGCCGTCGGCTATGCGACGGGCGTGATGACGGCGGGCGTGATCGCGGTCAACGTGACGAGCTCCTGGGACGGCGCGGCGGTGATCGCTGGGACCGACAACTTTTACGACGTGGCGGGGAACTACGCCAGCGGCGCGCCGGGGGAGACGTTTGTGGCGCGGCTCGACCCGGCCACCAGCACGTACAAGATCATCGACGGGCCGCCGGGGGGCGCGAGCCTGATTCGCTTCGAGCTTTACGCCGATCTGCCCGAAGGGGGCGACGCCGACGCGCACGTGGTGGTCTGGGACCCGGTCGGCATGAATTGGCCGGTTGACCTGGACCAACTGATTCACGTT
>DASXPZ010000603.1:0-6157 GCA_036493275.1 Pirellulales bacterium | reverse complement strand
AGCAAGGGCTGACTTTCCCGGTGCCGATCGCGCATCTTGAAAAAGTTCGCTCCGTATCCGGCGTGGAAGCGGCTGTCCCTTTCAGTTGGTTTGGCGGCAGGTATCAGGACGAAAAGATCCCCTTCGGCCAGTTTGCGACCGATCCTCAGGGGATCATGACGGTTTTTTCCGAATACAGCGTCGACGAAAAGAGCCTCAAGGCCTTTCAGTCCGACCGCGGAGGTTGCCTGGTGGGCGCGGGCGCCGCGGAAAAACGCAACTGGAAGGTCGGCGATCATATCGTGCTCAAGGGGGATATCTATCCTGTCTCCTTGGAATTGACGATCGATGGCATCTTCGACGGTCCCAAAACGGATCAACTGCAATCTCTCTGGTTTCACTTTACGTATCTGGACGAACTGCTGAAAAAGGAGCGTTCTCGATTGGCTGGCAACGCCGGCACGATTTTCGTGAAAGCGAAATCACCCGAGGCGATGGGCGATCTGATGGATGAGATCAAATACAAATTTCAGAATACCGACGCTCCGGTCCGCGCCGTAACGGAGCAGGCCTTTCGCCAGATGTTCAGCGAAATGATCGGCAACGTGAAGGACTACATTCGCAATGTGGCGCTGGCCGTGGTGATCTCGTTGATGCTGGTGGCGGGAAATGCCATGGCGATGTCGATGCGCGAGCGAACGCGCGAGGTGGCGGTGCTCAAGGCGATCGGCTTCACGCGATTCATCGTGCTGGTGCTGGTGCTGGTCGAAGCGGTGCTGATTGCAATGGCAGGCGGAGTGGTTGGCGTGTTGGGCGCAAGATTGTTGTTTGCGACCTTCGACGTCTTCCGCGGCATACCGGGCCTCTCGGCGTTCTATATCCCCTGGTCAACCGTGATCTTCGGCATGGCGCTCTCGGCGATGATTGGGTTCTGCAGCGGCGTCATCCCGGCTTGGCGCGCCGCGCAAGTCTCGGTCGTCGACGGTTTGCGAAAGGTGATCTAAAGCGTGGTTCCCATCAAATACAATATTCGCAGCCTGCGGGCCCGCTGGGTCAGCTCGCTCATGACCGTGCTCGGCACAGGTTTAGTCGTCTGGGCCAGCGTGCTGGCCTTTGGCCTGGCCGATGGGCTGAATCACACGCTGGAAATCTCGGGTGAGCCGCTCGATTTGATCGTGATGCGCAAAGGTTCGACCTCCGAGACCGGTAGTTCCGTCGATGAATCCGCCAGCCGGGAGATCGAATCTCTGGCTGGCATTGCCACCAACGCGCAAGGAATCAAACTCTGCTCGCCGGAACTGGTAGTGCTCGATAACGTTCCGCGCCGCGACAATAACGGCAACGCCAACATGATGATCCGGGGCGTGACGCCGATCGCCAAAGAACTGCGCAGCGGTTTCAAAATCGTCGAAGGCCGCGAGAATCGGCCCGGCGTGCGAGAAGCCATCGTCAGCCGCGCCATGGCGCGCCGGTTCGCTGGCGCCGGGCTGAACGAAGAGCTCTCGGCCATCGACGGCACGTTTCTGATTGTCGGATTGTTCGAAGCCGGACAAGGCGCCACCGAAAGCGAAGTCTGGTCAGATATCGACGTTGTCAGTCAGGCCGCCAAACGCACCGGCGTCCGTTCTTCGATCCAACTGCGCGCGAATAATCCGACCGACGCCGCCGCGTTGACCGATCGGATCACGAACGATCCGCAGTTCGGACTCGACGTCGTCACCGAGCCGGCCTACTTCGCGGATCAGGCCAAGAGCGGCATGGGGCTGAAGGTCGTCGGTCGCACGATCGCCTTCATCTTGACCATCGGCGCCATGTTCGCCGTCGCCAACACCATGTACGCCGCCGTGGCGTCGCGCGCTCGAGAAATCGGCACGCTGCGAGCCGTGGGCTTTGGCCGCATGACCGTGCTGGTTTCGTTTCTACTCGAATCGATTCTCCTCTGCCTGGCGGGCGGAGTCTTAGGTTGCCTGGGCGTGCTGCCGCTGAACGGGATCTCGACCGGAACGATGAACCAGACGACGTTCAGCGAGCTGACGTTTGCCTTTCGCTTCGGGCCATTGGTGCTGGCCGAAGCGCTGGCGCTCGCGCTCTTCATGGGAACCGCCGGCGGCCTCTTCCCGGCCATTCGCGCCACGCGACTGAAAATCGTCGACGCGCTGCGCGAGATTTGATTCTTCGCGGGGCGATCTTTCCGCGACGCTGCGCGACGGATCCAGATCGGAACCGCCCTGGCGCGATCCGCCTGCCTCGACGTGCGCGCAAAAAAACCCCCGGAAAGAATGGGTCCCAGGGGGGCAAAGGACGCCATCCTTTTCCGGGAGCGATTGGACGATGCAGGACGGACAAGCCGCCGTCCTTGGATTGTATTGAACTGCCGGGCTATCCGGCCCCGGCCGCTGAGAATCAACTTCCTTGTCGCCTTGCGTCGGCCGTCAAACGGGCCGCGCCCGAATCGCAGAGTAAGCGAAGCGACCGCCGGCGTCCGTGCCAGCGGAACTCGCTTCGTCGGTTCGCAGAGAACTTTCGTTCCCCAGATGCGAACCTGTCCACGTGGTTCCTATCGCAATTCGTCAGGGGCGATCTTCGTCCCGTCCGTTTGCGTAGTTGTTCTTGGTAAAGCCTCGTTCCTGCGCCCGGTGTGTCGCTGCTCGCAACCACCCGGACGCTCATGAGGCGGGAAGAATATTCCAATCGCCCGAGAGGGTCAAGGGCGGTTTCGAGTTTGTTTTCAAGAGAATTATTCTCGCCGCGCAGCAGAGGATGCTGGCACGCGCAAGCTCAATGATTACAACCTTTTCGGCGAGCGCAAGCATGCTGTGTGACGAGCGCCGGCGGCTAGCCCGGCGTCGTCAGTCATCAAGGAAAAACCGGCGCGACTACACTTCTCGCGCCAGCGCCGGAAAGCGATCCTGCAGCGCCTGCACGCCCATCTCTTCTTCGCGCAGCGCTTCCATCGCGCGAATCGCCGCGTCGGCCGCGGGAATGGTCGTGATGCAAGGAACGCCGTGCGCCACGGCCGCGGCGCGGATACGTCCTTCGTCAGTGCGGGCGCCTTTGCCGCTGGGGGTGTTGATGATCAGTTGAATCTGGCCGTCGATCAGATAATCGAGCAGGTTGGGATGCCCTTCTTGCAGCTTCTTAACCACGCGGCACTCGATGCCGGCTTCTTCCAAAGTTCGCGCTGTGCCGCTGGTGGCGACAATCTGGAAGCCAAGCGCCGTCAGCTTCTGTCCGATCGATGCCACGTAGCGCTTGGTGCGGAGCGTAAGGCTGAGGAAAATCGTCCCCTTTTTCGGCAGCACGACACCGGCCGCCAACTGGCTCTTAGCGAAGGCGATCGAGAATCGCTCGCTAACCCCCATCACTTCGCCGGTCGAACGCATCTCGGGCCCCAGCACAATGTCGACCCCCGCGAACTTGATGAACGGGAAGACGCTTTCTTTGACCGAGACGTGACTGGGGATCGGGTCCGCGTCGTAGCCTTGCTCGGCCAGCGAGACCCCCGCCATGATCTTGGCCGCCACCTTGGCCAGTGGCATGCCGGTCGCCTTCGAGACGAACGGCACCGTGCGACTGGCGCGAGGATTGACCTCGAGCACGTACACATTCTGCCGGTCGCCTTCTTTCTTCAGCGCGAACTGAATGTTCATCAGCCCGCGAACTTGCATCTGGCGAGCCAGCTTGACAGTGGCGGCGCGAATCTCGGCCATGACCGGCCCGCTGAGGCTGTAAGGCGGCAGCGCGCAGGCCGAATCGCCCGAGTGGACCCCCGCCTCCTCGATATGCTCCATGATGCCGGCCACGATCGTGTGTTCGCCGTCCGATATGGCGTCGACGTCGACTTCGATGGCGTCTTCCAAAAATCGATCGATCAGCACCGGCTGCCCCTGGGCAACCAGAAACGCCTCGGCCACGTAACGATCGAACTGCGATTGGTCGTAGCAGATTTCCATCGCGCGCCCGCCGAGCACAAAGCTGGGACGAACCAACATTGGAAAGCCGACCTTCGTCGCTTCGACGCGGGCCTGATTCATCGTGCGAGCAATCGCGTTGGCCGGCTGCCGCAGGCCAAGCCGATCGAGCAACCGCTGGAATTTCTCGCGATCTTCGGCGTCCTCGATCGTGTCGACGCTGGTGCCGATGATCGGCACGCCGCATGTGGCCAGGGCTCTGGAAAGATTCAGCGGCGTCTGCCCGCCAAACTGCACGATCACGCCGTCGGGCTGCACGCGATCGCAGATATTCAGCACGTCCTCGGTCGTCAGCGGTTCGAAGAACAGCAGGTCGCTGGTGTCGTAGTCGGTGCTCACGGTCTCGGGGTTCGAGTTGACCATGATCGACTCGATTCCCAACTCGCGCAAGGCGAAGCTGGCATGGCAGCAGCAATAATCGAATTCGATCCCCTGGCCGATGCGGTTCGGTCCGCCGCCTAAGACCATGATCCGCTTCACGCCGCGCTTTTTGGGGGGCGTTTCGTCTTCGTCTTCGTACGTCGAATAGTAATACGGGGTGTAAGCCTCGAACTCGGCGGCGCAGGTATCGACCGACTTGAACGTGGCCACGATGCCGCGGGCCTTGCGATCCGCGCGAACCACCCCTTCGCTGGCGTCAAAGATGGTAGCCAACTGCCGATCGGAGAAACCGGCCTGCTTCGCCCGGCGCAACAGCGGCGTTTCGACCGCTTCGAGCGAGCCCCGCCCGCGCAGTTCTTCTTCCAGCTCGACGATCTCGAGCAGGTTATCCAGAAACCAGGGATCGATGTGGGTCAGCTCGTGGATATCGGCGATCGTCATGCCGCTTTTGATCGCGTAGCGCAGATACCAGACCCGTTCGGCGTTCGGCATGGCTAACTTGGCGCGAATGTCGTCGAGCGAAGGCTGCTGCGGCGTCCCCCACAAGTCTTTGCCGTCGCAGCCGAAGCCGAAGCTGCCAACTTCGAGCCCTCGCAGCGCCTTCTGAAACGACTCTTTGAACGTGCGGCCGATGGCCATCGTCTCGCCGACGCTCTTCATCTGAGTATTGAGCGTCGGATCGGCCTCGGGAAATTTCTCGAAGGCGAATCGCGGAATCTTGGTCACCACGTAGTCGATCGTCGGCTCGAAGCAGGCAGTGGTCTCGCGCGTGATGTCGTTCGGCAATTCGTGCAGTCGATACCCAACGGCCAGCTTGGCGGCGATCTTGGCGATCGGGAAGCCGGTCGCCTTCGACGCCAAGGCGCTCGAGCGGCTGACGCGCGGGTTCATCTCGATCACGATCATTCGCCCGGTGCCAGGCTCGATGGCGAACTGGATGTTCGAGCCGCCGGTTTCGACGCCGATCTCGCGAATCACGGCCAGCGAGGCGTCGCGCATTCGCTGGTATTCCTTGTCGCTCAGGGTTTGCGCCGGGGCGACGGTGATCGAATCGCCGGTGTGGACACCCATCGGGTCGAAGTTTTCGATCGAGCAGATGATCACGACGTTGTCGTCGACGTCGCGCATCACCTCCATCTCGTATTCTTTCCAGCCGATGATCGATTCTTCGACCAGCACCTCGTGGATTGGTGAAAGTTCGAGCCCGTGCAGGATCAGATTGTCGAACTCTTCGCGGTTGTAGGCGATGGCCGAGCCGCTTCCTCCCATCGTAAAGCTGGGGCGAACGATGCACGGCAGGCCGACTTGCTGCATCACGCGCCGCGCGTCTTCGAGCGTGCCGATCGTCTCGCCTCGGCAAACGCCCAGGCCGATCGATTTCATCGCTTCGGCAAAGCGGCGGCGATTTTCGGCCTTGTCGATTACATCGGGATTCGCGCCGATCATTTCGACGTCGAACCGCTCCAATACGCCGTGGCGGGCGAGATCCATCGCCAGGTTGAGCGCCGTCTGGCCTCCCAGCGTCGGCAGGATGGCGTCGGGTCGCTCGACCTCGATGATCTTGGCGACGATTTCCCAAGTCAGCGGCTCGATGTACGTCCGGTCGGCCGTGCCGGGGTCGGTCATGATCGTGGCCGGGTTGGAATTGACCAGCACGACCTCGTAGCCCTCTTCGCGGAGAGCCTTGCAGGCCTGGGTGCCGGAATAGTCGAACTCGCACGCTTGACCGATGACGATGGGGCCGGAGCCGATGAGGAGGATTTTCTTGAGATCGGTTCGCTTGGGCATGTCGGTCGGCTCTCACAAGGGGACGAGAAACTCGCGTC
>DASXPZ010000602.1:0-9228 GCA_036493275.1 Pirellulales bacterium | reverse complement strand
TCAAGGACCTTGCCTTTTTCGTCCAGGACGTAGATCAGCCGGCAATCCCAATTGCCCGCGTAGAGCCTGCCGCGGCCGTCGGCTGCCAGGGCGCCGATGTGATCGTCGAGCGTAAAGCTTGCCAGCCGGGCGAGCGTGGTTGGGTCGAGCGCCAGAATCGTGCTGCTCGATTTGGCGCGATATTCGGCCAGTGGAATCCACAGCCGACCGCCGACCAGTTGCATTCCGCCAGGATGGAACTGATCTCCGATCGCCAGCCGTTCTTCTTTTTCGACGCGGAGCGTCTTGCGATCGACGCGGTAGACGTAGCCACTCTTGGTGGCGCGATCGACGCTGCTAATCCAGAACGTGTCGGCGGTGGCGGCCAGCCCCTGCACGTGATGCGTGGCGTGGTCGATCGGCCACGATTGTTGCACGTCGAGCGCGATCGGCTCGGCGGCCGAAGCTGGAGCCGCGCCGCAGAAGATTGCGAACGCCAAACCACAGGCGATGGAGCTCGTAACGCGATGTGGGTTCATAGGAATAGGGTTCCATCGCCTTGCGGCGTCCCGGGAGGGCGAGTCTCCTGACGAGCCTCGCGTCGCCGATCAAGCTGCAGGCTTCGCGACGCGGCTGATCAAGCCGCATGGCGAGAATTCGAGTCGTCTTTGCGCGCACGGTTTCTATTGAAGCGAGATTCTTGCGCGCTTCGCGGCTCGGCGGGAGCCTCACCCTCCCTGAACGTTTACGCGCGCGGCATAAGACTCGCGATAGGCGCCCCCACCGCGTCACGCTTGGGGCGAGTGGCTCAGGTCGAGCGTGTCTGCCGGGGCCATCCGCTCATTGGCCGTGTCCCAGCCCATCATTTTCGACGTTCGCCACGATTCGTTCGCCATGTTCACGGCCACCACGCCGGCCAGGCCAAGTTCCACCGGGCAGTTCAACGGTTCGCCGCTGCGCAGGTGGCGGTGCAGATTCGAGTGATGGAGATGGATGTCTTCGCCGCCGGTCTTGGTGTGCGTGTCGAGGATCTTGCCATCCTTATCCTTCGCCACCCAGCCGGTCTCTGTGAAGTACATCGTGCCGCGATAGCCGCGAATCAAATGGTCTACGCCGACGCGGTTGCTCATCGTGCCCAGCACGTAAACCGTCATTCCGCGCGGGTATTCGCAGATCATCTCGAAATTGTCGGGCAGGTCGCGGCCATCGGGCCATTGCCAGATGCCGCCCATGCCGACAACGCGCCGCGGATAGAGCAGCCCGCAGGCCTTCATGATGCGCGTGATGCGATGAATGAACAGGTCGGTGCAAATGCCGCCCGAGTAGACCGAATAGTTGCGCCACTCGAAGTAGTGATGCGGATTCCAGGCGACCTTGGGGGCGTGACCCAGCCAGGCGTCCCAATCGAGATCGGCCGGCTTCGGCGTTTCGTCATTAATGTCGGGATCGCGCCAGGGGCCTTGCTTGTCATAGCGACGGACATATTCGATCTGCGCCTGCACGACCTGGCCCAGCACGCCGGCGGCGATCGCCTTGGCGGCCGACGAGTAGCTGTCGTCCGACATCGCTTGCACGCCCACCTGCACCGGCAGGCCGGTCTCTTTTTGCTTTTTGACGACGGCCTGCGCCTGCGGAATGGTGTGGGTCATCGGCTTTTCGCAATAGACGGCCTTGCCGGCATCGAGCGCGGCGATCGTCATGTCGCTATGCCAATGTTCGGGCGTAGCGATCGTCACGTAGTCGATCTCTTTGATGTCGAGCAGCTTGCGGTAGTCGGCAAAGGCTTGCGGCGCTTCGACCTTTTTGGCGCCTTCCTGGGCTCGCGTGAGCCAGCAATCGGCCACGGCAAGGGCCTCGACGTTATCGGGCTGTTTCAGCGCGTTGATCGCCGCCAGGTGGCCGCTCCCCATGCCGCCGACGCCGATAAAGCCGGTGCGAATCCGCTCGTTGGCCCCGATCACCTTCGAGTAACTGCGAGCCGTCATGGCCAAAGCGGCCGTGGCGGCGCCGCTGGCGGCGAGAAAATGACGGCGCGAAAGAGCGGTGGAGTCCACCGCGGCAGGACTGTTCGTTTGCGCGTCTGACTTGCCCGCGCGTTGATTCGATTCGTTCGATTGGCTCGATTCCGACATCAGAAGAGACTCCAAGTCCGAAGGTGAGAGCGCGTGAGCCGCGTGGCGCTCAGGCGCGGAAAGTTGGCGGAGAGGGCTTGATCCGCAGACTGGCAGCATAATCGCGGAGAAATGCGGGGGCAAGTTTTGGGGCCTATCAGGACGACTGCAAGGCCCTGTGGTCGGGTTCTCTGACCCCGGAAAACGTCCCAAAGCCAGGCCTTGAAGTGACCAGCCACAGAACGCGGAGCGGGATCACCGGCCAGCGCGGCAAATCGCAGTCATTGTCCAATGATCAGCGCGATCGAAAAACCGATGATCGCCGCCAGGAGCGCGGCAATGAGAAGTCCCTTCCTTCGATTGCGCAGGATGTACGCTAGCGCTGCCGTCATTCCCAGCAAGACGAGAATCGTGAACGGATAGCCCTTCTCGTGCCGCGACCCATCGGGAGATTTCGCAATCCAAGGGACGGTTGCTGACCAAACCGCAATCGTGGCCGTCCAGGCCAAAATGCTGAGTAGTGAGAATTGGAATCGCTGGAGCGCCATTCCTGCATCCTACCGCGCAGTAAAAACTCCGCCGAGGGTGAGTTGCAAGCGCGACCCGACGGCGGCGCTACGGTGGGAGAAGGTTTCGCTGGGCACGAACCGGTCGTCATTTCCCTTGTCGCCCCGCTTCAACCCGCCTCAAACGCCTCCCTTAGGAGCATCATTCCGCACTCGTCCACCTTCTGAATGCCCTTGGACCACTCCAGCCAGGCGGCTTCGAGATCGGCAGGGGGTTCGCTGGCGGCGCGTGCCATTGAGCCGGCCACGATCCGAGCGGCGTTCTTGTTGGGGTCCTAGTTGTGCTGGTGGTCGCGGGTCATGGGGTGGCATCGGGCTTAGGGGTGATCATTATTTCTGTCCTGGGGAACAGCCGTCTCACTTCGCTCTCTTCCTCCGCCGTCGCATCAGCCGGAAGCGTGATTGCCATAACCCATCCGTGCGAGCGCTCCACGGAGCCTCCGCGGTTTTGTATCGACATTAGGATTAGATTGTGTTTCCGCACATCGGACAGCATCCAAAAGGAGACGCCAGAGCACACGGTAAACGCTAAGAATGCAACGGTGAGCACTACTAGCGTCGGCAGCCTTTGCCAAAATCCGCGAAGTGTTGCCATGCCCCGATTCTACATTCCCGGCCGTTTCAGCGCGAAAAAATTCCAGATTCACAGTCTACCACTACCCAAACCTCCATTACCTTTACCGTCGCCGAGAGGGGGGATAGAATGGAGTTCTCGTGTCGAGTTTCGGCGTTTGGACGTTTTATGATTGGGAGAAATGGTCATGCTTCGCACTTTGGCTTTATGCGGTTTGGTGGCGTTTGGATTCGCCCATGCGGCCGCTGCGGATACGCTCACCGGCGACTATCTTGAAACCCGCACTTGCGACGTTTACACCGGCCCCTGCTTCGCCAATTCGCAGGTTGCCCTGGGGGGCAATCAGGCGATCCTGGCCTGGAGCATCGATCAAGGGGAGTTCCGCGGCGTCGATCTCTCGGGCCTCAAGGTTGTGATGACCGTGCGGGCCAGTGACACGCTCGGCTTCGGCGGAGGGCTGGTCATTCATCCCGATCCGATTCGCTCGGTGATCCTGGTCGACGATCAGGCCACGCCCGATCAGCGCGACGCGCTGGTCGAGTTCGCCCGCGAGCGCGCCGGACGCGTCGGCGGCGAAGTCGTTCGCGTCAGCAGCGCGCCGATCGAGATGGCGATCGACCACGTCGATATGGTCGCCACGCTTCACGCCGGGACCGAGATCACGGTGAGCACGCGCAAGTTGAACAAGGGGGATTGCGTCTGTTCGAACGAAAAGACGTTCTACCCGCCGCTGACGAAGGTCGAGAACTCAGAGCCGGCCTACACGGTCGACGCATCGTTCCAAGGGCGCGGCCTCGGCTCGCGCTGGTCGGCCCCCATGGCCCGCAGCGCGTTTTTGGCGACATTTTGAAAGAGGCGTGAGGCTGTAGGCTTGAGGAATTTCGCTTCACGGCTTTTTTCGCGCTTCGCGGCAGGAGCCTGCGGGTGCCTGTGGACCATCGTTCGATGCGGGGCATTCCGCAATGTAAAGTAGATTGCGGCGCTTGACTGCCTGCGATCTACTTAAAGGCACAGCCGCCACGCCGTCACCGGGGCACATTTCCGCCAACGGCTGCGAGACTATTTTTTCCACACTCACGTTTGAGGATTCCGCATGGTTCGGCAGCTTGGATTTGCGACGTTGTGCGTCTTGGGGCTTTGCGTTGCGGCGTCGGCCGCCGAGTACGGAATCGAGTCGGCCGAGCAAGCGCTGCCGACGGAACTGGCCGGGGACGTCGCCAAGCAATTGGCCCCAACCGCTTTCAAAGTGACCAACGGCAAAAAGGGCGTTTGCGAGGTGTGGCTTGCGAAAAAATGGCCCGCCAAGGCAGACTTCAAAGCGACGGAAGAAGTTCTTTATCCGTTTGAAGTCGGCGAGTTGATCGGAGCGATTCGCTTAGCCCGCAAGACGACCGACTTCCGCAATCAGGAAATCGCGGCCGGCGTCTACACGCTTCGTTATGGTCAGCAACCGGTCGATGGCAATCACGTGGGAACTTCGCCGACGCGAGACTTCTTGCTCCTTTCGCCCGCTGCGGAAGACAAGAACCCTGCCCGCGTCGACAAGGATAAACTGTTCAAGATCAGCAAAGACGCGGCGAAGTCGACCCATCCGGCGATTATGACCGTCCTTCCGGTTCCGGACGACGCCGACGCCGCGACCGCGCCGACGCTCGTTCACGACGAAGCAAAGGAGCTTTGGAGCGCGCTGCTGAAGGGGACCGCTGGAGACAAGAACGCGCCGCGGCTATTGAACCTGGTGATCGTCGGCCACGGCGGCGAATGATTTTGCCAGGCAATCGTTAGAGTTCGCAGTTTGCGAGCAGAGGAGTTCCGTGAGAACATGCCAGCGCCACGTCGCACATTGCTGACAGGCTACGCGCGTGTGGCGCTCGTGGCGCTGATCGTGCTGATGTTGTTCGCGCTCTCGCGGCGTGGCGAGATCGATCCTGTCGACGCCGCTCCGCCCGCGGCCGATAAGCCTGCTGAACAGGCGCCGGCCGACGACACTCAGCCAAAACCAAACAAGCCAGCCGAAGAGCCTGCAAAGAAAGACGCTGCGCCGAAGCACACAACCGAGTCATTGCGGGGCCGGATCGTGTGGCTGGCCGAAGCGCTCAAAGATCGTTACGGTATCGAAAGCGACACCGACGCGGCCCGATCGCAGATCGCATTGGCGGCGACCGATGGCCGCTTGGTTCCGCTAGTCAAAGACAATCGTGGCCGCGGTTTTTGGATCGATCCGCGACTGCGTGACTTCGATCTCGAATTGCTGGTGCGGCGCTACGAGGGATCGCCAGTTGTGCAGGTTGTGCGGGTTTATTCGATTCGTCAGGGGCAAGTCTACGAGCTCGATTACTGGTGTGACACCTGTTCGATTCCGATGTACGAGTTGAAAGATTGCGAGTGCTGCCAAGGGCCAACCCGCTTTCGGGAGCGCCTGGTCGATAAAACCGCGCCCTAACGCACGGAAGGGGATTTCGACTTGGCGGGCGTTGGCCCGCGTGGGGGGCTGGCGCCTGCATTTTCCTTGTTTGCGGGCTTCGGCTGAGCTATACCTAGCATAGACTTAGCGCTCTGCCCGACGAGCTGTTCGAGCGTCGGCTAGGGGGGGGAAGATCGGGCGTCCTTTGAGTCAGGCATCCTCTATTTTCAAGAAAGTTTGATCATCGCGCGGTCCATGGTGACCGCTTTCCGTTTAGACCAATCACTGTTTAGGATTTTGCCCCGCGGATTGGGCGAAGGGACAAGGCAAGGCATCTATGGATCAACAAGGCCACAACGGACCCATCGAGATCGCCATGGTCGGCGATCTGACCGATAGCGAAAGTGAACTGAGCAGCCGCCTGCTCGACGTGCCGCTCGGCGGCAGTTGCACGCTGTTTATCGACTCACCCGGCGGCAGCCCCTACTCCGGTTTGTCGCTGATGTCGCTGATTTTGTTGCGCGGAATCAAGGCCACGGGCGTGGTCACGGGCGAATGTTCGTCGGCGGCGCTGTGGCCATTTGCCGCCTGCACGCGGCGCGTGGTCACGCCGTATAGCGTGCTGTTGTTCCACCCGATGAAGTGGCAGAGCGAAGAGCATGTCGGCCTGGCCGAGGCCGCCGAGTGGGCCCGCCACTTCGGCCAGTTGGAAAACGAAATGGACAAGGTCCTAGCAGGCCTGTTCAACGTCGCCGACGACACGATGTCGCGCTGGATTCGCCCCGGCCGTTATGTCTCGGGTCGCGAGTTGGCCGAGGCCGGCATGGCCGAGTTGGCCGATCTGAAAGTGCTGAAAGGCTTCGAGCGCAACGGCGCGGCGCGGCCGTCGAAGAAGGCAGCTCCCTCGCGTCGCTAAACGCCGCGCGGATAATTTCATCGCCGATCAAGAATTCATGCTCAGCGTTCCGGGAGCGCGCTGCCGGTCAAGCCGCATCAATCGACAGACGTCGTTGCGCTGTCTTACGATGTGCGAGACGTCTGCATTCAGCGCCGTCGTCAGGCACGGCGTGACTTACCTTTAGCCCTTGCGCTACGGGTGACACGGTTAGACGCTACGTCCAATGCGCTTCACCGCTCGGCGGGAGCCTCGCCCTCCCGGTCACTCGGCCATGCCAAATCGATCGGCAGTAGGTAACGCTGCGCGGATGTTCAGACGTCAAACCGAGAATCGAATGGAAGATCGAAGGTCTCGGCCACGGCGCGGTTCGTGACGCGACCTTCGAAGATATTCACCGCGCGGGCAATCGGGCTAAATCGTTCGCAGGCAGCCGTCAGGCCGAACTTGGCGATCTGCAGCGCCCACGGCAGCGTGACGTTGCACAAGGCGTACGTGCTGGTGCGTCCCACGGCGCCCGGCATGTTGGTCACGCAGTAATGCACGACCTGGTCGACGACGTACGTCGGTTCACTATGCGTGGTGGGATGGCTCGTCGCGACGCAGCCTCCCTGGTCGATCGCGACGTCGATGATCACGCTCCCCGGCTGCATGCAGGCCAGGTCGGCGCGTTCGATCAACATCGGGGCCCGCGCGCCGGGAATCAGCACTGCGCCGATTACCAGGTCCGCGCGGCGCAATTGCTCGCGAATCGTGTGGCGATCACTGAACAGACAATCGACATTGGCCGGCATCACGTCGTCGAGGTAGCGCAGCCGTTCCATGTTGATATCGAGCAATTTGACGTCGGCGCCGAAGCCGGCCGCCACCTTGGCCGCGTTCGCCCCAACGACGCCCCCGCCGAGGATCACGATATTGGCCGGCGCCACGCCCGGCACGCCGCCGAGCAGGATGCCGCGTCCCATTTGCGGACGTTCGAGATATTTGGCGCCCTCCTGGATGCTCATTCGCCCGGCGACTTCGCTCATCGGCGTCAGCAGGGGTAATCGCCCCTGGTCGTCGCGGAGCGTTTCATACGCCACGGCCGCGCAGCCGCTCTCGATCACGGCCTCGGTCAAGGGTCGATCGGCGGCGAAATGAAAATAGGTGAACACGATCTGCCCGCGGCGCAACAGCGGCCACTCGGGCGGCAGGGGCTCCTTGACCTTGATCACCATTTCGGCCTGGCCGAAGATCTCGGCCGGCGTGTCGACGAGCTGGGCGCCCTGCTCAGCGTAAATCTCATCCGGAATGCCCGAGCCGAGCCCCGCTCCCCGTTCGACCAGCACCCTGTGCTTGGCGCGGATCAGTTCTTCGACCCCCACGGGCAACAGGGCCACGCGGTATTCGTCCCGTTTGATCTCCTTGGGCACGCCGACAATCAAGTGCGAATCCTTTCAAGCGGGGGGTGAGGGGGAAGCGAGAGCCTGCCCCGCTGCCCCCGTTTGAGTTGCGCTTCGGGAGGGAATTGTTCAAATGCCGCAGTTGCGTAAGCTGGCCCAAACTAACTCGACCTGCTGTCTACGGTCAACACGCGTTCCTCATTCCCCAGCGCTTAGCGCTCGGCAGTCTACTCGAACGAATACGGCGCTTCGTCCTGCGGCGCTTCGATCGGATCGGCTTCGTCCTCGATCGGCTCGATCAGGTCGGCCTGGTCTTTTGCCGTATGGTCGCCTCCCATGCTACGGCGCAGGTAGAGCTTGATCGGCACTTCGCCGAAGGGGAGATGATCGCGGAAAACGCCCAGCAGGTAACGCTGCCAGTCGTGCTTGAACAGGCGCGGCTCGTTGCAGAACAGCACAATCGTTGGCGGCTGGCTACCGACTTGCGTGGCGTAATAGATCTTCGGCCGGCGGCCCCCTTCGAGCGACGGCGGATTGCGCTGCACCGCCGCCTTTAGCAGCTTGTTCAAATCGGCGGTCGAAATCCGCTCTTGCGATTGCTTGTAGAGCATCTGCGCGTGATTGATCAGCGCCTTGACGTTTTTGCCGGTCTGGCCCGTGATGAACGCGATCGGCACGTAGAGCATCGAACGGAACGTGTCGCGCAAGTAGGTGACCCACTTGTCGGTCGTCATGCTCTCGGCCAGCAAGTCCCACTTGTTGACCACAAAAACGCAGGGCTTGTACTCGCTCGAAATATAATCCGCCAGTTGCTTGTCGACCTTGCTGATCGTTTGCATCGGATCGAAGAACAGCAGTACTACGTCCGCGCGGCGAATGCTGCGCTGAGCTCGATGCAGGCTGTAGAAATCGATATCGGTGCTGATGCTCTTGCGGCGGCGCAAGCCGGGTGTGTCGATGGCCACAAACGCCTTGCCGTCGAGCTCGAAGCGCACGTCGACGCTGTCGCGCGTGGTGCCGGCCACTTCGCTGGTAATCATCCGCTCCGAATGGGCCAGCGTGTTGACCAGCGTGCTCTTGCCGGTATTGCGTCGGCCGACCATCGCCACCTTCATCGTGCTCTCGACCGGCGAAGAATTGTCGGCGTCGGCTGGCGGCAGCCGCTCCAAGATCAGATCCAACAGCTCTTGCTTTCCCTGATTCTCTTTGGCGCTGACCGGAATTAGCTTGCCGCGCCCGAGCCGATAAAAATCGTTCGCTTGCGGTTCCATGCTCGGCGCGTCGGTCTTGTTGGCTACGCAAATGATCGGCTTGTCG
>DASXPZ010000601.1:0-3160 GCA_036493275.1 Pirellulales bacterium | reverse complement strand
TGGAGACGGAGCGTTCCCAGGATCGGTTTGTCACCTTCCTTCGAAACCGCTCCGGTGAAGACGTTATTGCGCCCGCCGGTGAGGAACTCCACGCGAAGCTTGTCACCATCGAGCTTAACTTCGGAGATCTTCGGCTGGCCGAACTGCCGTTGGGCGCTGCGGAACTCGCCTTTGAGATCGGTTGCCGTGCCGCTGATCGACATGACGCCAAAAGGGAACTCATTGAACGTCAACAAGACCAGTTTCCAATTGCCCTCGAGTCCCGGCGCTTCGGCCGCCGCGACGGGCCGCCCCACGCCGGCTGCCAGCAACAGACAGAGGCTATACAGCCCCAAGGATCGACGATTCATCTTCATGCTCCTCTGTGTTCGATTGCCAAAATGCCTCTCCGCCACAAATGATCGACGTTGTTTCTCGGCCAGCGGACGCGCCCGCCAGGGGCGCGAGCCTGCCCGAGGGGTTGTATCTTACCGCATTGCTCGAAGGGGTGAGAAGCACCTCGGATACCCGCCCCGGTCGTCCTGTAACAGCGCACAACCGTACGTTAAAACGGCTCGAATCAGTGAGCGATTCGCCCTGCCGCCAGGCGTCGGATCAAGGGCTAAATGCCCGCGTAATCACGGGAAATTGCTTGCCTTAGACCGTCTTCTCCTCCCCCTGTGCCGGATATGCCGGCCAGCGCACCTTGGTGGAGCGCCTGAATTATTCCCTTGCCGGCCCAAAAACATTCCAGATCGTTGACCCTGCTGGGGAATTGGACTAGCCTCAAACGATAGGAACAGGCTGCCGCTATTCAGATTGGCCCAACATTGTTTGCGCTCTCCGCGACGTGACGCGGGTAGAGGTTGGGCTGGTTTCACTTCTTGAGGCGGCTTTCTTCAAGACCGGCGAGGCGTCGTTGAAGCTAGTTATTGCTCTACTCGTAGCGGCGTCGGGGGCGCTTTGTTTCACGCCTCGTGCTTCGGCCATCACGATCCAGATCGACTACAGCTACGACACGAACGATTTCTTCAACACGCAGGCCAAGAAGGACCTGCTGCAAGACGCGGCCAACACCCTGGCCGCAAGGCTCACGGACAACTTGTCCGCGATCACTCCCGGCGGGAACAATACCTGGTCGGAGACTTTCTTTAGTCCTGCTACCGGCAATCAGGTAAATGTCCTAAACGCCACGGTCCCCGCCAACACCGTTGTGATCTACGCGGGGGGGCGCGACTTGGGAACCCAAATCTTGGGTCAAGGGGCGATGGGCGGATACAGCGGCGCTTCGGGCGATTCAGTCTTCAATACAGCCGTTAGCACGCGAGGCCAGGGAGTCGTGGTAGGAGCGAACGCTACCGACGTCGGGCCGTGGGGTGGGAGCATCACGTTCACCTCGAACGCCCAGGCGGGATTGAGCTTCTCCGGCGCCGCGCCGACGAACAATACCTACGATTTCTTCTCCATCGCGATTCACGAGCTAGCCCACGTGCTGGGCTTCGGAACGTCTGATTCGTGGACTCGCCTCGCAATGGGCTCAGCCTTTCTTGGGCCAGACGCGGCCGCCGCGCATGGCGGGATCAACGTTCCGCTTTCCAGCGACAGAGGGCACTGGTTGGCTGGCACGTTGAGCAATGGGCGATACGCGGCCATGGATTCCGCGTTGTACTACAATACGCGGACCGGCTTTACTTCGCTCGATTTCGCCGGACTGGCCGACATCGGTTGGACCCTGGCGCCGCTGGGCATTCCAGGCGATGTCAACCACGATGGGATTGTTGATGGGAAAGACCTGTCGCAAGTTCTAGGCCATTGGCTAACGCCTAGCCCACTGGGAGACACGAACGGCGACTCCAGTGTCAATGGTATCGATCTTTCTACTGTTCTCGGCCATTGGCAACAGAGCAGCGGTGGCGGAGCTAGCATGAACGTGAACGCCGTCCCGGAGCCAGCGACGATCTTCAGCCTGGCCGCTGGCATGTTGCTGCTGGCCGCCACTGGACGCCGCGCCGTGCAGCTTCGGCGGAGCTCGACGCCTCCGAATCGCCGATAATCCGCCAGCTTTCGTACTGAGAAATAGACGAATTAGTGCTGGCGCTCGATGGAAAAATCGGCCACGCGCTCCAACACGCTGCGCGCCGGACTGGCCGGGAGCCGCGCGAGCTGATTCTTTGCCCGCTCGATATAACCGCGGGCCTGCTCGCGCGAATACTCCAGGCAATCGCAGCCCGCGAACCATTCTTCGATCGCGCCACTGGCCAGTGGGGCCGGCGAATCGAGCGCCGCGATGATCGTCGCGCGACGTTTTTCGTCCGCTTGCGCCAACAGGCGGATCAACGGCAGCGTTGGCTTGCGCTGTTCGAGGTCGGATCCCAGCGATTTGCCCGTAGTGACTTCGTCTCCCTGCACGTCGAGCAAGTCATCGACGATCTGGAACGCGATGCCCAGGCAACGGCCAAACTCGGCAAGCGACTCTTCTACTTCAGGCGTAGCGCTGGCGTAGTGCGCCCCCAGGCGACAGCAGCAGGCGCAGAGTTCGGCGGTCTTGGCCTCAATGATCGAAAGATAATCTTGTTCTGAAATCGCGTAGTCGCCGCAGCTCTCGATCTGTCGCAATTCTCCCTCGCAAACGGTGTTTGTCGCCCGGCCGATCGTCTGACAGGCAAACGTGGTCTCGAGGGTGCTGGCGAGATAGAACGAGTGCGTGAACAGATAATCTCCCAGCAGCACGCTGGTTTCGTTCCCCCAGCGGGCGTTGACCGTGGCGAGATGGCGCCGCAGGCTTGCCTGATCCAGCACGTCGTCGTGCACCAAAGTGGCCGTGTGGATCATTTCCATTACGGCGGCCAATACCAGGTGATCCGCCGTGACTGCGCCGCAGGCCTTGGCCGAGAGGAGGACCAGGGCGGGGCGCAGACGTTTACCTCCCAGGTGAAAGCTGTGCCGCGCCAGCTCGTCAACGAACGGAAACTGGCTGCGCAGCTCGCGCCGCAGCACTTCTTCGACCTGTCGCAGCTCGTCGACGACCGGATCGTAAAGATGATCCAACAGTCGTTTGGTGTCAGAGACGTCAGCCAAGCGGCTCATGCCTGTCCTCGAATCGCTGCCATGCGCGTCGCATTGATCGCCAGCGGTCTTCATACAGGTGGAAACCGCAATCCGCCGTTCGGTTTTAACCAAT
>DASXPZ010000600.1:0-12246 GCA_036493275.1 Pirellulales bacterium | reverse complement strand
ACTTGGGCAGTCTGTTATGGATCGGCGCCGCGCTGTTTCTGTTGGTCTGCGGCATCATCTTCTTCTTGATTTTTGCGCGCTACTTCCGGCTCTACATCCAGAGCGTGACGACCGGCGCCGGGATCGGTATTTTCGACTTATTGGGAATGACCTTTCGCAAAGTCAATCCAACCGTGATCGTGCGCAGCAAAATCATGGCGGTGCAGTCCGGCCTGGACGAAGCGACGACCGGGATCACCAGCAAATCGCTCGAGGCGCATTACCTGGCGGGCGGTAACGTGCCGCTGGTGATTCGCGCGATCATTGCAGCCAACAAGGCCAAGACCATCGATCTCTCGTTCAAGCAGGCGACCAAAATCGATCTGGCCGGACGCAACGTGCTGGAGGCCGTGCAGACGAGCGTCTATCCCAAGGTCATCGATTGCCCGCCGCGCGGCGGCTCCCGGCAATCTCTCGACGCCGTGGCGAAAAACGGCATTCAGCTCAAGGTCAAGGCGCGGGTCACCGTGCGAGCCAACCTGGCACAGTTGATCGGCGGGGCCACCGAGGAGACGATTATCGCGCGGGTGGGCGAAGGTATCGTCAGCGCGATCGGTTCGTCGGAAACGCATCTCGAAGTGCTGGCCAGCCCCGACCGGATTTCAAAGGCGGTGCTCGCTCGCCGGCTCGATTCGCAAACCGCGTTCGAAATTGTCTCGATCGACATTGCCGACATCGACGTCGGCGATAACATCGGCGCCCGCTTGCAAGCGGATCAGGCCGAGGCCGACATGCGGGTCGCCCGCGCCAACGCCGAAGGCCGCCGCGCGCAGGCCGTGGCGCTCGAGCAGGAGATGATCGCCCAGATCGAAGAGAGCCGTTCGAAACTGGTCGAGGCCGACGCCGAGGTGCCGAAGGCGATCGCCGAATCGATTCATGACGGCAAACTCGGCATCCTCGATTATTACAAGTTGCGTAACGTCCAGGCCGACACCGAAATGCGAATGGCGATCGCCGGGGCTGGGACGGGCCAATCTCGCACAGGACAAAAGGCGCTGCCGTAATGCGTTTCGTCCCTTTACTTGCCGCTGCCGAAGAGTGGATCAAGGTCATCGTGCCGCTGGTGATGTTCACGGTTTATGCCCTGAACAAGCTTTTCGGCGGCGACGCGGCCAAGAAGAAGATGCAGCAGCAACGGCCGCCGCGTCCTGCGCCTCCCGCGCCGCCAAAGCCAACTGGGGAGCGGCAGCGCGTCGAGGACGAGGTGGCGGAGTTCTTACGACGGGCGACCCAGAGCAAGGAGCCGCGTCCCGGTCCCCCTCCGGCGCCTCCTAAGCAACCGCGCAAAGGGCCAGCCGAGCCAGCGCCCGTGCGCCGCCTGGCCCCCAAGCGAGACGAATCGGCGCCGTTGTACGACAACGATCCGCCGGAGACGCGCCGCCCGGCCGTTGCGCCAAAGGTCAGAGAGAAGAGCTCATCCAGTGGCAAACGGATCGAGGCGCCTCGACCCACCGACATCGACCTGGTCGATGAGGCGATGGAAGCCCAGATTCACCAGGCGCTCGACCACAAAGTCGGCAGCCTGGCAGGCACGGCGCCCACGGCGACGTCGGACCAAAAGCCGGTCGAGGACGAAAACCGTTCTCCTTCGGTCGCGGATTTGTTGCGCAATCCGCAAAGCATTCGCGACGCGATTGTCGTCAGCGAAATCCTCCGCCGCCCGACAGAACGCTGGTAGCGAGGCTCCGAGGCTGGAGCGTGTTGAAGCTCGAGGGATTGCGTTCGACACGGCTTTCCCCGCTACAATGCCCGGCATGGGCAAAATCTTCCAACGTCGTTGGCTCCAGTTCACCCTCCGAACGATGCTGGCTGTGGCGACGGTCGTTTGCATCTCGCTAGGCTTTTGGGCGAACCGCGCCCATCAGCAACGCCAGGCCGTGAGGCAAATCGAGGCGCTGTCAGGCACGGTCACATACCAACCTCGGCTCGACGAAATCCACGCGCCAGGCTGGTTGCGATCGTTCATGGGAGACGACTTCTTCGTCAACGTGGTGAGCGTTACCCTCACGCATCCCCAGGAGGACAATCGAACGCGGGCTCTTTCGCCAGAAGAGCTCGAACGATGCGTCGCGGTGATGCAGCATTTGCCGAAGTTGCGGCACTTACAGCTTCAAAGCACGCAACTTCGGGATGAAGACCTCTCGCGGCTGGCGCCGTTGCGCAAGCTGCTCGAATCGGTGGATATCCACGAGTTCTTCAATGAAAAAGTGAAGGGGAGCGGCGTCGAGCATTTCAGCGGCTGGCCTCGATTGCGTCAGCTCTCGGTCAGCTCGTACCAGCTCGACCCCGCGGCGCTGGAAACGGTGGCCACGATTCCGAATCTGGAGCGTCTCTCGTGGGGCTTTTGCAACCTGGACGCCAAAGCGTTCGTAGCCATTGCACGCTGCAAGAATCTAAAAGGTCTCGGGCTCACTCAATGCACGTTTGATAGTCAGGCGCTGTTGGAATTAAACAATGCTATGAGCCTGAAAGGGTTGACGTTGCATAACGAGCGCGCGGAGCAGGCCCGAACCTCGCGGGGAATGTTGGACAAATCGATTCCACCCCGGTTTCGCTTTTTGCCTACCGGTAGATTCCAGGGACTCGATCCATTGGCCGAGCCGAATGCATCGAATATGCGAACGACGGAGTGGTTCGAGCAAATGCTGCCAGGAATTCGAGTCATGACCTGGTATTCTTCGCATTGAACGACGGCGCCATTCTTCTTGTACGCAGCCTCGACGACGCCAGCGCGCGTCTGTTTTTCACAAGCATTCGAAACGCGCATTCATTCCCGCCTAGAGCGAGCAACCACGCACATTCGGTCAATCCGTCAGGCGCCGCGACGCCGCCGGCTACGGGAAGCGGCTGCAAAAGCGTTGGAGCATGGGGCTCGATCTGAAGTGGCTCGCTGATTCTCGTTCGATCGGGGGGCGGGCTCGATTCGACGGGCACGTGGAGTTCCCGACGCGCCGCTCGGATTTCTACCAGGCCGCAGTGAAGATCCCTGAACCCGGCGGGTCCCGGAGATTCCACTACGTCCCCACCCAAAGTAGGCGTCAAGAGGAGCAGCCCAAAAGTACTCAAGACCATCGTATATGCGGTACCGAGCAACAGCGAAATTCCTTCAGGGCAGTCCACCTAAATCATTGCGGAGGCTATACTTTTTTATTACGCTAGCGAAAGGCGCCATGTGCTCGATGGCCTTCTCTTCTTCCCCAAAGACTAGCCTCGATGAGCGGATCGGGGCCAATCATTAGCGTACGATGTAATTTTGCGACGGCCTGCCTTGCTCCCTCAGTCTTTGAGTAGTGGTCATTGCCAGGCGGCCGAACGTTAGTCGACCGTGTTTGTTTTGTTAGGTATTGCACACATGACGCTTCCAAACGGCACGCCCGCGCAGCGTATTTGGCACGCCGCGCTACCCTACGTCTTCGCGGGTCTCACTCTACTGGTCGCCACGCTGGTGCGTTTGGCGCTGGCCGAGCAGCTTGGCGAAAAGATGTTTCTGTTTACCTACCTGTTCGCGGTGATCGTCGTCGCCTGGTTCGCAGGCGTCGGACCAGCCTTAGCAACTTTGGTCGTGAGCGTGCCATTGGCGGCCTGGTTCTTCATTCCACCTTACGGTTCACTCTTGATCTCCGGTGGAACGAGTTTTTTGGCAGTCGGCGCCTACTTTCTGCAAGGGCTGGCGATTGTGGCGTTTGGCGCAAGCTTGCGACAAATGCGCAACCGCGCGGCCAGGACGAAGGAACTCTACGAGAACCAGTCTCAGCAAGTTGCCGTCGAACGCAAGCGTCTGCATCGTGACTTGCAGCAATTAACGGAAGAACTGCGCGAAGTCGACAAGCGGCGCGAAGATTTTCTCTCGCTGTTGGCCGATGAGCTACGCCGTCCCTTGGTGCCGATCGTCAGCGCCACCTCCTTTTTGGACATTGCCGCGACGGCGTCCGAGATGGAATCAGCGATGGAAGTCGTCAAGCGCGAAACGTCGCAACTGGGACGCTTGATCGAAGAACTGCTGACAGTCTTTCGCGATGGTCAGGGTAGCGTGGAGTTGCACCGCCAACGATTGGATCTTGCCACGGGCGTCTGCCGGGCCGCGGAGTCTGTTCGCTCATTGGTCGCTCAAACGGGCCGTCAGCTTTCCGTGTCGCTCGCCAAAGAACCGCTTTGGGTCGATGGCGACCCGACACGGCTTGAACGAGTGGTCTACAACCTGTTGGTAAACGCGGTGCGTTCCACGCCCACTGGCGGCCATATCTGGCTTACGGCTCGCGAAGAAAACGGCCACGCGCTGGTCATCGTCAAGGACACCGGGATTGGGCTCGACAGCGCGGCTCAGGCCCGCGTCTTCGAACCTTTCCGTCCGAATGATAGCCCCTTCGGTCGCGAAGGGGGTCTGTTTCGCATCGGCTTGATCGCCGTCAAGCAGATCGTCGAACTGCACGGCGGAAGCGTGGAAGTTACGAGCGAAGGGGTCGGCAAAGGAACGCAGTACACGGTTCGACTGCCGATGATCCAGGTCCCGGCAAAGATCGGCGAAACACCCGCCCCCGTCTGAATTGGCAGCGATCGGGCGTTGTCCGCCGACATTTTGCTGAGCTCTCCCGCCTTTTCCGGCC
This sequence comes from Pirellulales bacterium, assembly GCA_036493275.1. Classification (GTDB taxonomy): domain Bacteria; phylum Planctomycetota; class Planctomycetia; order Pirellulales; family JACPPG01; genus JACPPG01. The sequence goes on along the minus strand of DASXPZ010000600.1, from coordinate 7,603 downwards.
GTCGCCTCGGATTCCGCCTCGTTCAGGTCAGGTCATTGCTCAGCGCCGGTTCGGTTTCGAATGCGTCTTCTTCAATCGGGCCAACTTCGTTCTCGTCGATGGCCGGCGCTTCAATCACGCGCATCGTCCTCCATTTTCCCTGCCGGAAGCGCAGCAGGTAGATCACGCCCAGCACGCACAACCAGGCCGTGATCGAGATCCAAGACCAATAGAGTCCTAGGCCGAACCACTCGACGCCGACAATCGTCGCGATCACCGGCAGCGGGGACATGCAGAGCGTGGTCCATAAGACAAAACGCGTGTCCCCGGCGCCTTTGATCGCGCTCGAGAAGATCACGACCATGGCGTCGAACACGTTGTATAACGCCACGTAACGGAGCAGAATCACCGTCAGCGCGCCGAGCGCCGCAAACTCGGCCGGGTCGGCCTTGGCGGCGTGCATCCACAGCAGCGCCCGCGGCGCGAACACGTACAGCGATGAGATGGCCGTCATGTAAATGGCTGCCAGCGCGAAGGCGCTCCAGGCGGCGCGCTCAGCCAACCGCGGCCGGTTCTGCCCCATCCGATGCCCTACAGCCGTGGTCGTGGCAATGCCAATGCCGTAGACCGGCATGAACGCCAGCGCGTTTAAGTTGAACGCCAGGCTGGTGGCGGCCAGGTCCAACTCGCCGAGCTTACCGACGATCAACAAAATGAGCGTGAACGCTCCCACGTCGCACAGCAATTGCGCGCCGCTGGGAGCGCCGAAGCGGAGCAATCGGCGGAATATCGCCGCGTCGAAGCGGCAGCCGGAGAGCGTGCCGAACTCTGCCAGCTGCTGCTTGCGCAAGAATAGAGCTAGGTAGACCAGCGCCTTGAACCACATCGCCGCGGCGGTCGCTGCGCCGGCGCCTGCCGCGCCCCATTCGGGAAAACCCCAATTCCCGAAGATCAGTGCGTAATCGAGGACGATGTTCACGAGCGCCGCCGACATGTCGACGACCATCACCGTGCGCACTCGGCCGCGCCCGGTGAAGAAAGCAGACATCGCTTCAGCGGCGACCATCGCTCCGGCGCCCCAACTGATCGTCCGGTAGAAAGCGATCTCATGCCCGGCGATGGACGCGGAATGGCCGATACGCGTAAACATCATCCCCGCCAATGGCACGCTCGCTAGGGCCAGCGGCGCGGCCAACAGGCCAAGCCAAACTCCCTGCCAGACGACCAGCCCAATGCGATGATGTCGTCCTGCCCCATAATATTGCGAGACGAAGGCGTTGACGTACGCCGCCACGCCCAGTGGAAAGCAGATCACGGCAAACGAGAGCGCTCCGGCCGGCATCGCCGCGGCCATCGCGTCGCGCGAATACCAGTTGAGAAACACGCGATCGGTGAAGTGCATCACCGTCCACGAAAGGGTTGAAATTACCAGCGGCAGCGACAGGCGCAGCATCTCGCCCATCCCGCCCGGCCCACGCCAAAATCGTGTCATCCCTGTCCACATGGCGCGTCTGTCCTTCGATTCTCTCAGGTTCACGGGGGCGCCGTCGCCGACAATTGCAAGGGTAGTTCGAGAGGACACCCGTGGCGGGCGATGGGTTCGTTTCGGCTTGCTAGGCGCCAAAGGGTGACTTAGCCAGCCACAAGCTAGATTCCGCCGTTTCGCCGATTCCCCAGCGCCCTTGTCGCGGCGGCAGGATCGATCAAAATGCCGACTGCGCCCTCAGTCTCTCGAAACGGCGCGGCCTTCCCCCTCACAGCGAGCCTCGCAGCGTGACACGTATTGTACTCTGCTACCCGGTCGAACCGCGACACGTTGCCCAAATTGCCGCCGCGGCGCCCGAAGCCGAAGTCGTCGACGCCGGTCAAGAGCGCCTCGCGACCGAGATACTGTCGGCCGATATTTTTTGCGGCCACGCCAAGACTCCCGTTCCGTGGGATGAAGTCGCGCAGCGGGGGCGACTGCGCTGGATTCAGTCGTCGGCCGCCGGGCTCGATCATTGCCTTGTGCCATCGGTGATCGCCTCGACAATCGTCGTCAGCAGCGCCTCGGGCGTTCTCGCAGATCAAGTGGCCGAGCAGACGCTCGCCCTGACCACAGGCCTGACGCGCGGCCTGCCGACGTTTTTTCGCGCCCAACAAAAAAGGGAGTTCATCCGCCGCCCGACGCGCGACCTGACAGGCGCCACGGTGGGCATACTCGGCTTCGGCGGCAATGGCCGACGGCTGGCCGAGGTATTGGCCCCGCTGCGGACGCGAATCCTCGCGACCGACATGTTCCCGATTCGCAAGCCGGATTATGTGGCCGAATTATGGCCAGCCAATCGCCTGGATGATCTGCTGGCCCAAGTCGAGTTCCTGATCCTGGCTGCGCCGCTGACCGACGTCACGCTCGGAATAATCGACGCAGCGGCGCTCGCCAAAATGCCGCGCGGAGGATACTTGATCAACGTCGCCCGCGGGCCGCTGGTCGTCGAAGAGGATTTGGTCGCGGCGCTGCGATCAGGACATCTGGCGGGCGCCGGACTCGACGTCACGGCCGAAGAGCCGCTTCCGCCCGAGAGTCCGCTGTGGAACGAGCCGAATGTAATCATCACGCCCCATGTCGGCGGTCAATCCGCCACGCGCATCGACGACATGACGAACTTCTTTTGTGCGAATCTGCGTCGCTGGCAAGCGGGCGAACGACTGGCGAATCTGGTCGACAAGCGCTTGGGGTACCCTGCGCCGGACGACGCCAACGGACCGTGAAATATCGCGTGACGTCGGGAATCTCGCAGAATATCTGATTACTTTTTCGCGTCGTCTTTCGCGGTCGGCAATTCCAGCGGCGCGTAGTACGGCTTTCCCTTCAGCGCCGAGAATTTCTGCAACCAGAGCATGTCGGCCGCCTTCGGCTGAAAGGCCCATTGCTGGCGATGGTAGTTCCAGTTGTCCGGCGCCAGGTCTTGGGCGGCCTTGAAATAATCGGCCGCCCCCTCGTCGCCGGCGAGTTGCAAGTAAACGGCCATTTTGAAGTTGGCCTCGGCGAGGCCGAGCTTGCTGTCGGTCGGCGTCGCGCGTTTCCGCTGCTCTTCGGCCGACAGGGCAAATTCGCTCTTGCCGCCCTTTTCGGCCCAGTCTTTCAAGCCGGCGGTGTAGCGACCGCCATCGACCTTGATGCTGAGCATGGCAACCGGGCGTGAGTAGGCGACCTCGGCCGGCCGGACGATCTTTCCCCCCTCGTCGATCCAGACCCCCATTGGCACGTTCACCATGTGGTAGAGGCTGCTTACGACATGCTGCTTGTCGATCAGCGTGGTGTAAGTGGCCTTGGCCTGATCGTAATACTTGCCGCAAGCGGCTTCCCCTTCGGTGTCTTCGGCCACAGCGACCAGTTCGAAGTTCTTCCCCTTCAGATCCTGGTAGAGCGTTTCCCAACCACCAAGATCTTCGCGACAGCGGCACCATGATGCCCAGCTCAAAAGCAAGACTTTCTTGCCGCGAAAGTCTGACAGCTTCACAGTTTTCCCTTTGCGATCCGGCAGCGCAAAATCAGGCGCGACGACCGGCGCGGCGCCTACGCTTTGCTTCGAGCCCGCCGGGCCAAAGCTCCAGATCTTCCGTTTGGCGTCCGCCACGATTGGTTGAGAAAGTTTCTCGGCCAGCTTCGTCAGGTTGAATAACTCCGCGCCATTCTTGGACTGCACAAAGCCATCGGCCGGTTTGCGGCTGATAGGAATGCAAATTTCGTCGCGGCAGAGCCCTTCCGGCTTCGGCGTGTACCCGGTGATCTCGGTCACCTGCGCGGGCGTGGCCCATAGATCGGCTTCTTGCGCCATCGGTAGGTCGACAGCTATCGTGCGGTCACCGTAAAGCACAGTCCCCTTGGTCACGGTATCCTCCGCGCCGGCCGAGCCAACCATAAGTAGCACCCCAATCACCGTGTCGAAGCTAACATGACGCAGCATGGCAATTCCCCAAATTTGGGCGGCGCCGAACCGAAGATCGGCCGTGAGAAAGGAAGCGGACGAACCGAATCTACCCGCGGGGTCCGCGGATGGCAATTGAAACGCCTGTTGAAATGTCCGATCTGGCCGCGGCGCCTCTATTTTGCGTCGTTTTCGTCCGGCGGGGCTGCTATGCTTGGCTGAGTGGAGGGCGCTTGGCCTCGCGAGTGCGGGTCGAGGCTCTCCAGGGCGAAACGTCCGAGACGTTCTGTCGTCGGCAGGCTTTCGATTCAACACCAAAATCGCGCTGACCCGTTCTATGGCTACGCAGACAATTGATTCCAGTAGCGTCGTTTCGCTCTATCGCACGATGCAGTTGATTCGCCAATGCGAAGAGCATTTGGCTCGCTGCCATCAGCGCGGCATGATTCATGGCGCCTGCCACACGTATGTCGGCGAAGAAGCGATCGCCGCCGGCGTCTGTGCCCATCTCAGTCCGGACGACGTCTTGTTCAGCACGCATCGCGGACATGGACATGCCCTGGCCAAGGGGCTGCCGCCGCAAGAGTTGATCGCTGAGTTGTTCGGCCGGGCCACAGGCTGCTCGCGCGGACGCGGCGGCAGCATGCATCTATTCTCGCCAGAGATCGGCATGATGGGGACGAGCGGCATCGTCGGACCGTGCATTCTTCAAGCGGTGGGAGCCGGCTACAGCTTCAAACTGATGCGGAGCGACCGCGTGGCGATTGCCTTCTTTGGCGACGGCGCCGTGAACAACGGCGCGTTCCACGAGGGACTGAACATGGCCGCCATCTGGAACCTGCCCGTACTGTTCATCTGCGAGAACAATCAATTCGCCACCGAAGTCCCGTTCGTTTACTCAAGCGCCATTCCCGACGTCGGGCGTCGCGCAGCCAACTATGGCATGTCCGGCTTTGAAGTCGACGGCAACGACGTTTTGGCGGTTCATGAAATCACGCAACAAGCAGTCGAGCGGGCACGCAGCGGCGGCGGGCCGACGTTGATCGAATGCAAGACTTATCGCACCCGGCCGCATGCTGAAGGGATGGGAGATTTCACCTATCGCACGCGCGACGACGTCGAAGCCTGGCGAGCACGTTGCCCCATTAAGCGTCTTCGCGACGAATGCGTCGCTCACGGCGCGGCGCGCGGACTGACCGTCGAGCAGCGTCACGCGTTCGAGCGGGAATTCGACGAGATCGACGCCGAGATCGCGGAAGAAATCGCCGAAGCGTCGCGTGTCGCCGAAACGGCCCCCTGGCCCGATCCACAGACGGCCACCGACCACGTCTACTCGGCGCCAGCTCCTCCGCCGCAGGCGGCGCCAGCGCCGGGCGAACGGCAAACGACCTACGTCAACGCCACCTGGGAGGCGCTGCAACACGCGCTGACGATCGACCCGCGAATCTTTGTGATGGGCGAAGGCGTGGGGATTCGCGGCGGGAATTTCCGCACTACAGTCGGCATGTACGATCAATTCGGCGGCGAGCGGCTCTGCGACACGCCGATCAGCGAGCGCGGATTTGTCGGCCTGGCGTGCGGCGCCGCGATGACCGGCACGCGGCCGGTGATCGATTTCATGTTCATCGATTTCATCAACGACTCTTTCGGCGAAATCATCAACCAGATTGCCAAAATGCAATACATGAGCAGCGGCCGCTTGAAGATGCCAGTCGTGCTGCGAGGTTGCATCGGCGTTGGCCACTCGGCGGCGACCCACCATTCGAGCAGCTTGTATGCCGTTTATGCGCAGATTCCAGGCTTGCGAGTCGTGGTGCCCGGCACGCCGTACGACGCCAAGGGGCTGTTTCTGCACGCGCTGCGTGGCGACGATCCGGTGTTGTTCCTTGAGCAACGCGAACTATTGAGCGTGAAAGGGCCGGTTCCCGAGGAGCCGTACGAAATTCCGTTTGGTGTTGCCGAGATCGCCCGCGCCGGGACCGACGTCACGGTGGTCGCGCTCGCGCTGATGCGCCGGCACGCGCTGGCCGCCGCAGAGGCGCTCTTCCGCGAAGGGGTATCGGTCGAAGTGATCGATCCCCGCACCGTTTCGCCGCTCGATACAGAGACGATTCTCAACTCGGTCGCCAAAACCGGCCGGCTGCTGATCGTCGACGAGACGTACGGCCCGTTCGGGCTGGGCGCTGAGGTGGCGGCCCACGTCGCGGACGCCGGCTTCAATGATCTCGACGCGCCGATCAAGCGCCTTTATGGCGCTTTTACCCCAACGCCTTACAGTCCGCCGCTCGAAAAAGTTGTCGTTCCGCACGAAGAAGACATTCGTCGGGCAATCCTCGACCTGATGGCAGAGTGAGACCGCGCGAAGATGGCCATTGAAATCACAATTCCCCGGTTGGGCTGGTCGATGGAGGAAGGAATCCTTGTCAACTGGCTGAAGCGCGACGGCGATTTCGTTTCGCGGGGCGAGATGCTGTTCGTTCTCGAAAGCGAAAAGGCGACACAGGAGATCGAATCGCTCGACGAAGGCGTGCTGCGGATTCCGCCCGACGCGCCAAAGCCGGGCGACGCGGTGGCCGTGGGCCAAGTGATTGGGCTGTTGCTGGCCAAAGGGGAATCGGCGCCTGCGCAGCTTGGCGGCGCGGCCGGAACCAACACGGCGGCCGGCGCTTCGCCCGCCGCTGGGTCCACCACAACATCCGCTCAGCCTGCCCAACCTGCTTCAGCAGCTGCTGGTCCGGCCGCGCGGAGAGAAGCGCGGAAGTTGAGCCGCCAGCAAACTTCGTCCGCTGGAAACGGCACGGGCGGATCGACGACGACATTCCCGGCGCAACACTCGCCGGTAACCTCCGACTCCTCGAAGCAGCCCGCCTTCGCGCAGGCAATGTCTCAACTCACGTCGCCACGTCCGGCGCCATCGAACCCCGTCACGCCACGCGCCCGTCGTGCAGCCAATGAGTTAGGAGTCGAACTGAACGGACTGGCCGGCACGGGGCGCGACGGTCGTGTTCGCGAGCGTGATGTCCTCGTGGCGGCGAAGGCCGGCGCTCACTCGCCCATTTCGGCGTTGCAGCCGCAAGGAACGTCGAGCGCTCCTGCCAATGGTCATGGCGAAGGCGTGGCGGCCAGCAGTATGCGCCGCACGATCGCGCGACGGATGACCGCCAGCCGGCAGACGACCGCCGCCGTCACACTGACCAGCCGCGCGGACGCCACGAACCTCGTGAATCTGCGCAGTCAATTCGCCGCCGCCGCCCAGAGCGGCGCCTTGGCCATCGTCCCTTCGTTCACGGATTTGATCGCCAAGCTTTCGGCCGTTGCGCTGGCCGAGCATCCGCGGATGAACGCGCGCTGGGAAGAAGAGCGGATCATCGATCAGCCAGACGTTCATATCGGCGTCGCGGTCGACACCGAGGCCGGGCTACTAGTGCCGGTAGTGCGAAATCTGTCTCAGTTGCGCGTCGGCCAGATCGCTGCGCTGACCAAGGAATTGGTCGACCGAGCCCGCGCCGGCGCGCTGACGGCGGCGGAGTTGCAAGGCGGAACTTTCACGATCACCAATCTCGGCATGTACGGAATCGACGCCTTCACGCCGATCATCAACCCGCCCGAGACGGCCATCCTGGGTCTCGGCGCGATTCGGCGCGAAGCGGTTTTCCAGGGCGAAAAACTTGTTCCGCAAGACCAACTGACGTTGAGCCTGACCTTCGATCATC
>DASXPZ010000599.1:0-3927 GCA_036493275.1 Pirellulales bacterium | reverse complement strand
GATAAGTCGGTCGTCGGGTCGTGCCCTTGAATCGCCAGCGTGCCGGCCTTCAATCGCAAGCCGTCGCGGGCGTTTTCGTTTGCCGGGCGCTCGTCGGTGAAGTCGCTCACCTGGTAGCCGTTGACCCACACTGCCATGTGCTTGCCCGAGACGACAAGCGTTTTGTGGAACCACTCGAAGTCGTTCGGCACAACCTTGCGAGCCTTTTGGCGGCGATAGATGCCGCCGGTGCCAAAATCGATCGGCAAGGCGCGGTCGGCCAGAAAGCCGTTTTGGATCTGGCTTTCGTACCCTTGCCAGAACCCGCCCGGAATATTGCGGAAGAAGATCCCGGAATTGAGAAACTTGCCGTTCGAGAAGACGTCCAATTGCAGCACGAAGTCGCCATATTGCCCTTCCGATTCGAGCTGGCCGTTGCCGTTTTTCACGTTCAGCCATCCCTCGGGCGTGACCGAGAAGACGCTCTTCTTATCGGGATGAACCTTCCAGCCGCTGAGGTCTTTGCCATTGAAGATTGGCTTCAACGACAACGGGCGGAGCTTCACATTGCGAAACGCCACCGGGCCCTGGTTGATCTGCAGGCCAATCCGGCCGCGCGGAATGGGGTTAGGATCGGTGTAATCCAGCACCTGCTTGCCGTCGAGCTTGACGACGAAATGGGCCCCTTCGACTTTGACGTCAAACGTGTGCCACCCCTCGTGGAACTTGTATGGCGTTGCCTTGGCGCGATCGACAAAGCTGCCGGTGTAATACGGCGTGACTTCTTCCGTGCCGATGTTCAACTCGTAACAATCCTTGGCGGCGTTGGTCGGCTGTAGTAGAGTGCGCAGAAAGACGCCGCTATTGGTCTTTGGCCCTGGCTGGAAGTCGACTTTGAGCTCGTAATCGGCAAACTCGCTGGTCGTGCCGAGGATCCCCTTCTCTCCTTCGACCGCCGTCAGCGTTCCATCGATCACCTTCCAGCTCGCCTTGCTGCCAACTTCCCAGCCGAACATCGTGGCCCCGTCGAACAGGAGGATCCAGCCGTCGTTGAGCTCTTCCGGCGTCAGCGTGTTTTGTTCAGCGGCCGCGGCCGGTCGGCAGGCGCCAATCGCCAGGGCCAACGCTATCAGCAGGGAGAGTTTGCATGATCGCAACTTCATGGATCGGTTCTTTCGTAATTTTGGGCGTTGGGCGAAAGCGAGAAAAACGACGCGGAGACCTTCGTGTGGGGGTCCTACTAGGCTAACCGCCCAATTCCCCGCCGCAAGCGGCCTGGGGAGGAGACGCGCACTGGTTCGCCTGTTTGCCAAGGACTAAAATTGCGACAGCCACCCACACATTCTCATCTAGTTCATCGCCTACCCCCTCCGCGAGATCGCCATGAGTGACTTTGTCCGTTTTCGGCCCGAACAGATTCACGAGAGCGTCTATCTGGCCGAAGGAGTGCGGATTGCCGGCGACGTCACGATCGGCGAGGAGTCGAGCGTCTGGTTCAACGCAGTGCTGCGCGGCGATTGCGCAGCGATCCGCATCGGCCGGCAGAGCAACATTCAAGACAACTGCGTGCTTCATGCAGATCCCGGCGTGCCGTGCGTGATTGGCGACGGCGTCACCGTCGGCCACAGCGCCATCGTCCACGGCGCCGAGATCGGCAATAACGTCGTGATCGGCATGCATGCCGTGGTGATGAACCGTGCGCGAGTGGGGGAGAACAGCATCATCGGCGTCGGGGCGGTGGTGACCGAAGGGGTCGAAATCCCGCCCGGCTCGATGGTGATGGGACTCCCCGGCAAGATCAAGCGCCCGCTGGCCGAGTTGGAAATCGAAGGGAATAGATTCGCCGCACTGCATTACGTTCACAACGCCAAAGAATACGCCGCGGCGCGCGGCAGTGAACGATGCGGTGAAAGACCGCCGCGGTGAAAAGGAAGCACGCATTCGTGAGCGGCGCGGCGCTAGCCGCCGGTGATTGTGAGTAGATGGCCGAAATTACGCGACCCGCAGGCTAGCGCCAAGCGGCTCACAGAACGCGCTAGCGCGAACGGAACGCCTGCTATTTCCCGCCGGCGTTTAAGATCACGCGCAGCAGCGGGCCGAGCAGCTTGAGGCCTGCGGTGACGTCCCCTTCCTCTTCGTCGAGCACGATCTTCAATTGATCGCCGTCCGGTTTGGGGACGAGCCGCCGGGCGACTTCGGCAAAGTTGGGAGCGCCGTCGCGCACGCTCGGCAGCGCCGCGATGGCGTCGATCGCGGTGGCCAGGCGCCGATCGAGCGCCACGGCCGCCGCGGCGTCGACGGATTGAATGACTAGTCGGGCCTCGACTTTGTGCGGGGGAAGATCGATCGACAGCGCCGCCCAAACCGCCCCTTGCGTGAAGGTCTTTGTCGGGCCGCCGCCGAGTTGCTTGGGCGCCTCGGGCAGTAGCGCCTCGGCCAGCCGGCGCATGTCGGGCGAGGGAATGAGCGCGATCTGCACGGCGCCCTCGTCCACGGCCGAAAGCGCCGCGTCGATCTCGGGCCGCGCAACCGGCTTGGCCTTTTTCAGGCGTTCGATCGTTTCCGGGCTGCCGACAACGAGCGCGTCGCCGACGCGGTCGGAAGCGACCTTGCGGTTCCACGCCTTTTCGAGCTCGCGCCGCGCCTCGGTGGCGATCGGAATCGCCGGCGTGTGATCGTCGAGCGGCAGGACCAGAAAGAACGGAAGCCGCCCAATGTCCGACAGGCTGATGACGACATAAACGCTCACGCTCTGCCCTTTGGGGAGTCCTTGCGTGACGACGCTGATCGGCGCGGCTTGCGATTGGATGTTATCGCGATCGCGCGGCGAGAGGCCCAGGATGCCCGTCAGCCAGTCGATGGTCTTCATCGGCTCAAAGGCGTTGAGATCGACGTGCGCAACCACGAGCGTCTGAGCATCGACATAGGGCGCCAGCGTCTCGGCGGCGGAAGGGGGGGCCTTCTTTTCGGCCGGCGGCTCTGCGAAGTGAGCGAACGCTTCGCCGGACGCCCAGAAAAATAGAGCCAAACCGAGCAGGGGGAAAAACTGTCGCATGAATGAATCTCAATTGTGTGGCGTTGAAACCCCAGGATCGTACAAAATCAAAAATGAGCGAGCGTTGCGCGGGCTGGGATGCGTTGATGCCTAGTATACCCGCTCGACCGCCACGAGGTGTCGTCGGGCGATTCGACCTTGCAGTAGCACAGCGACTGGTGTATTCGATCGAGCGGTTGGAGACTACGCCATGACCCCAAGCCGATTCCTCAGATGCGGTGGACGCCAGCGTCGATTTTCGCGCTTCTCATTCGGATCTGGCTGTTGATGGTTTTTGTCCCTCTCGGGATCGGCTTTCTCCTATTCCTTGTGATTGCATTAACCGGAGGGCTTCAAGACCTGGGGCATACTGCGTCTAGAGACAATTCACTCTGCAGAAATAACCTGAAGCAAATCGCGCTGGCGCTGCACAACTACGCTTCCGTACAGGGTTCCTTTCCACCGGCGTATACCGTCGAGGCGGACGGCCGAAAGATGCACAGTTGGCGGGCCTTGTTGCTTCCGTACTTCGAGGCAGGCTCTCTTGAGAGAGATATTTCCTACGACTACAAGCAACCGTGGGACAGCTCGCACAACCGGCAGTTTGCGGACAAAATGCCGTCGGTCTATCGTTGTCCGCGAAATCGAAAAGACAAGGAAAACATGACCAGCTACTTTGCGATCGTGGGGAAAGAGACGTTCTGGCCTCACGACGAAGGACGGAAGCCTGTAGACATTCACGACGGCCTGAGCAACACCATCGCCGTTGTCGAGGTCACCGGGACAGACATTCCGTGGCTCGAACCGCGAGACCTAGCGTTCGACGAGTTGACGTTGCGACTCAACGACACGGACGTGAAAGGCCCCAGCAGCAAGCACGGCGGCACGGTTCACGCGCTGCTGGCGGATGGAAG
>DASXPZ010000598.1:0-2829 GCA_036493275.1 Pirellulales bacterium | reverse complement strand
CGCCTGGTTCGACGGCGTGGAGACGGTGCTGATCACCGCCGGAGCGAGCGCTCCGGAATTGGTGGTGGAAGATTGCGTCGAGTTCTTGAAGAAACGTTTTGGTGCCACGGTCGAGTCTCGCACCGTCCGCGAAGAAGACGTCTACTTCCCGTTGCCCAAAGAACTGCGCGTGATGGCGGGCAAGTAAGACCTCGGTTATTTCCTTTCGCGTTGCGTTTCCTCTTGCCGCGCGTGCCGCATGAAGATCGCCGACCTCGAATTCTATCTGCTCGACCCGGCGCGCGGCGGCGCCGAGCGCTCGCTGTTGGCGCGCATCTCGACGGCCGACGGCCAAACGGGCTGGGGCGAATCGACGGCGGTCTGGCGGCCAAGCGAACTTGCTGCGCGACGCGACAGCCTGCTTCCCCTCTTGGCCGGCCGCTCGGCTTCCTGCATTGAAGAGCTGCTCGAGATCGACGCCCTTCCCCCTTCCCCACCCCGGGCCGCCATCGAAATGGCCTGCTGGGACCTGGTGGGACGCGGAGCGAAGCAGCCGCTGCATCGGCTTTGGGGGGGCGAATATCGGCCGCGCGTGCCGCTGGCGATTCGATTGCCGGCGGTCGAGCCCGACCGCGCGGCGCAACTGGCCCATGACCTGGCGGCGCGCGGCTTTCACACGCAAACTGTTCGCGCGCGGGGCGACGTGGACGAGGATCTGGCCGTGGTGGCGGCCGTGCGACAGGCGGTCGGCAATCGGCTGACGTTGCGGTTCGACGGCGGCGGGCTCTTCGAACCGGAAGCGGCGCGCGAGCTGGCCCGTCGGTTGGAAAGTTTCGGCCTGCAATTCTTCCTTGATCCGTTGGCGAGCGGTCTCGATGGTTTTGCGGCGCTTGCCCGGCAGACCGGCGCCCCGCTGGCGGCATCGGCCTCGATCCATTCGCCGGCCGACGTGCTGACGCTCGCCCGCAGCGGCGCCGCGCCCCATTTGGTCGTCGATATCGGCCAGGTGGGCGGTTTGTGGCCGGCCCGCAAGTGCGCGATCGTGGCGGCCGCGGCCAGGCTTCCATTCACGCTGGCGGGCACGGCGGGGCTGGGCGTGGCGCTGGCCGGGGCGCTGCAACTGGCGGCGTCGACGCCGAATGTGGCCCTGGCGCTCGGCTGCGAGTTCTACCAGTTGCACGAAAATATCTTGCAGCGAGATCTACAAGTGGTCGACGGCATGATCGGCGTCCCGCAAGGGCCCGGCCTGGGGGCCGAAGTCGACCGAGCGCGGATCGATGCGTATTTGGCGCCGTGAGCGCGCGATTCTGCCCCGAGTAGTCACTACGGCGTGGCGGCGTCCGTTTCCAGAATCGCAGGCCGAAAATCGAAGCTGCGATAGAGCACTAGCTCTGCAAATACGCTTTCAGATGGTGATTCTCGAACACGGTCTGCTCGTGGCGGGCCTTGACGACGTCGCCGATCGAGATCAGCCCGACCAGGTCGCCGTGCTCCAGAATCGGCAGATGGCGGACGCGCCGTTCGGTCATGACTTCCATCGTGTCTTCGATCGAATCGCTGGGCGCGCCGACAATCACGTCGCGCGTCATGGCCTCGCTGATCGCCGTGTGGGCCAGCGGCCACCGCGCCGCGCAGGCGCGCAAAATGTCTCGCTCCGTGAGGATGCCGATCATTCTCCGCCGGCCGCTATCGGTCGCGCGGTTGAGGACGACGAGCGAACCGCAGTTGTGTCGGACGAGCTTCTGAACGGCGTCATCCAATGTGGACAACTCGTCGATCGTGTGGACTTCGCTACCCTTGACGCTGAGGATCTCATGCAATGTCATTGCCGGCGGCTCCGAAAGGAGAAGATGGGATGTGAGAGAAAACGACGAGGCCCCCGCTTCTCTGTTCCAACTGACCCGCACTGACCGACGCGCCTATTCCCTGCTTAGTAGCCTACCGCGCGGATTGCATAGGAGTCAAAGAATTCGCGCACGATGGTTGGCAATATCTTGCAATGGGAGATCGTGAAAAAATGCACAGGAGCAGCAAGTGGATAGCCGAGCGATGCCATAACGCGAAGCATTGCGATATCGACAATCGATTGCTTGCGGCGGATTGTCCCAAAGGGGCGCCCGCGCGCCGCGCATTCGCGGCCGCGTTCCGGCCCGAGTCCTAATTCGGGCATGATGAACCGTCGAAAGCCGATATTTCGCCTTTCGTGATTCATTGGCGCCAGCTAATTTCGATTGCAAGTTGGTCTTTTGGCCCGTTAAGCTAGTGGTAAGGAGACTACAATGTCGATCGAACCCGCCGCGGAACTTTTCCGTTTTCAGCAGTTCATCCGCGACCATCTGGCCAAGGGGGAGGCCATGTCGCCAGAGGAAGCCCTCGATCTATGGCGGATTGAGAATCCAGATCCCGGCGAACACGCCGACGTGACGAACGCGCTTCGCGAGGCGCTGTCCGATATGGAAGCCGGAGATTGCGGCGTTCCTCTGGAAGAATTCGATCGAGCCTTCCGCCGTCGTCACGGGATTCCGTTCTAGCGATGGAACACTCGGTCCGAGTACTTCGTCGGGCCTCTGCCGCAATGCTTCGTACGCCCCTCCGGGGCTTAAGTCGGTTTTTTTCGTCAGGACCTGGGGTTGCGCCGACCTGACGGCCGGCTTCACCCCAGGCTAACTTAGGCCGCCCCGCTGGGGCTTAGGAGATTCGCAGCCTGCATTAACCCCCGGACGCACTCGGTCGCCGTGACAGCAACCGAAGCGCGAGATTGCCCTCGCCCGACGATCCTGGTTGAGACAAAAGTTATTCCGCCGGCGGCACAAACGGTTTCGTCTCGACAATCCGCAGATTGCGGAACGA
>DASXPZ010000597.1:0-8990 GCA_036493275.1 Pirellulales bacterium | reverse complement strand
GCGTTCTCGACCAGTCCATGCCGGCGCGTGATGCTGGCGGTCGAACCTTGATCGACATAGGGCAATGGCCGCACGCCGCTGTAATGAACGTCGACGTCGGCCGACGTGAGCCGCGCCTGCGGCAGCAGCTCGTTGACTGTGGCGACCAGATAATCGATCTCAGCCTGCGTGGCGACGGCGTCGGCCGGCTCCCCTTCGTAGCGCAGGTCGGTTGTGCCAATCAACGTGGCGTCGCCGAACGGAAGCACGAACACCGGGCGACCGTCGGCCGCTTCGGCGTACAGGCCGTCGCCGGCGAGCGCTTCGCGCAGTCGTTCATTCCAGGTGACCAGGTGGCTCCCCTTGGTTCCTCCCATCAAACGTTTCGACGGCAATCGTAGCGCGCTGAGCGTCAGATCGACCCACGCCCCGGTGGCGTTGATTACCGCGGCCGGCTCGAACGCACGCACGGGCTGCGTCGATCCGTTCGCATAAATCGTCGCCTGGCGGCCGTCGAGCGCCGCGCGATGGTAGTTGAGCGCTTCGAAGCGCGCTCCGGTCGCCGCGGCTGCCGTTTGCGCGTCGTCGAGCATTGCCACGACAAAACGCTCCGGGAAGCGGACCTGGGCGTCGTAGTACGAGCAGAGCCAGCGGTACTTAGGATCGACCGGCAGCGATTCTCCTTGCCCCCAGCGATGTGTGGCGTGGCGGGGCAGATCAGGATCGCGCGCGTAGACGTCGTACATCCGCAGCCCGGACCTCACGAGCCAAAGTCCGCGCGAGCCATGATGGGCGCCTGCCGGGGCCGCGCGATTCCCTTTAAACAAAAACCGAGACGCCGAAGTCCACAGCCCTCCAAAGCGGTTCTCGATGGGGATGAATAACCGCAGCGGTTTTACAAACTGGGGCGCCAGCCGGAGGAGCCGGGTGCGCTCGGCGAGCGATTCGCGGACCAGATCGAATTCGCCATATTCCAGGTAGCGCAATCCGCCGTGAATCAGCCGGGACGAATAGGCTGTGGCGCCGAAGGCCATGTCGGCCGTGTCGACCAGCGTGACCGACTGCCCATTCAGGCAGAGCTCGCGCGCAAGGGCGGCGCCGTTGATTCCTGCGCCCAGAATCAGAATGGGGTGTTCGGAGAGGGACATGCCGGACGAGTATAACCGGCGGAAGCGGAATCAGGCGAGCGGACATTTGCTCGATGCGTCGCGCTCTGTGCTTCGGCGCATTTACTGCTTGGGACGATTTGTCCGTTCGAGCTGCTGGACGTTGGCGCGGACCCCTTCCAGGCCTGGATTGATACGCAGGGCGCGATGGAAGCAATCGAGCGCCGAGGCAGTGTTGCCCAATTGCAAGTAGCATTTCCCCATGCCGGCCGCGGCGGCAAAGTGGTAGGGGTTCAGTTCGAGGGCCTCGCGGCAATCGCCGATCGATTCGACAAAGCGATGCAGGCCAAAGTGCGCGACCGCGCGTTGGTTCCAGGCCTCGGCGCACCACTGCGCCTCGCGGATCAGCTCCGTCGAGCGGGCGATGGCGGTGCGATACTGCTTCATTTCATTCAGCCGCAGAATTGTCGCCAGGCGCTCGCGCTGCGCGGTCGTGCCGACGCGCGCCCAAACGGACCGAATGCTATCTTCCGCCGCCAGTCGCACGCCCCGATCCGAATCGGTCAGCGCGCAACCGAGTGCGGCGTTCGAGTCGTAGTCGCCGATCAGTCCCAGCGCCACGGCAGCGGCTCTGCGCTGCGCTCGCGGTCCGATGGCCAGCAATCGCTCAAGAGTGGCGGGGACATAGCGCCTGGCCAATAGCTTCGTGAAAGCCGCTGCGTCGTGCGATTCCGCGAACTCGGCGTGCCAGTCGAGCAACAAGGGCGTGCGAGGCAATGAACCCATCCGGAGACTCCAAAGATGTGAAGCAATGAGACTCTGACTGCCCCGACTTGATAAGGCTTTGCCCGATCAACTCGTGCGCACGACCCGCTCGTGCTTGCGACTGGCGCCTTCGACTGGCACGAATGTGCTGCCGCTCTTTGTAGAGTTTAGTCGGACGTTATGAAAAGCCATAGGGAAAAGGGGACAAGTGAAAAAAAACTCTTTCTGCAAGTTCTACTTCATGCCAGAATGGAACGTATGAGCGCTTGCAGTCCATCAAACTCTGCGCCGTCGCCGAAGTTCCGCCCTTCTTATGGCGGGGTATGTTTTTTGCATCCGGGTGTCTGGCTGGCCGCCTGGATATTATTCGTCTGCTTATGCGAACGGACTGGCGTCGCCGCGGATCCCGCCCTGAAGAGGACCGCCTGGCTGACTGTGGAAGAAACCCGCCGCCCCGGGGTGGTGCGAATCACTTGGGCTGCAACGCCGCTGCGCGAAGCCTTGCGGAACCTGTCGCAGAGCCAGAGGCTGGCGATCTTGCTCGACCGGCGTGTCGATCCCGAGCAACTCGTCAGTATCACACTGGACAACGTTTCCCCGGCCGAAGCCATCGAACAGCTCGCCGTAGGGCAAAAGTTGGGAGCGGCTCTGTTTGGTCCGCTAGCGTACATAGGCCCAGCCAAGCCGACTCGGCAGATCCGCACGCTGGCGGCCTTGCGCAAACAAGAGGCGCAACAGCTCCCGACGGTCGCCAAGCAGGCCGCGCTCGCCAGTCGCGCGACCGCGTGGGAAGACCTTGCGACGCCGCGCGAGATTCTGGACAAACTGGCCGCCGAAGCCAACATAAAGCTCGCAGGACTCGAACAGGTTCCTCACGACTTGTGGGGCGCGGCCGAATTGCCACCTATGGCCTGGACAGACCGACTGACGGCGGTGGCGGCGCCCCTGGGGCTGACCTTCGAGTTCGACAAGACCGGCCGACGGGTCACTTTGATCCCAATCGACGAACAGCCGCAAATCGAGCGCAGCTACCCCGGCGGCGCCAACCCAACAAAACTCGCCAGTGGGTGGCGGGCGATCGCGCCCGACGCTCGGATCGAGGTCGCTGACGGTCGCGTCGTGGTTCGCGGCCTGATCGAGGACCACGAACGAATTCAACCGCCCAAGGCGCCGCCCCGGCCGACGAAGGGGGAGCCCGCCGGCAAGAAGGTGCAAACCATTCGGGTCGACGACATCACGCTCGAATCGTTATTGCGTCAACTCGAAGAGCGGCTTTCGATCCACTTCGAGTACGATCCAAAGGCGCTCGCGGCGGCCGGAGCGCCGCTGTCGCGAGTTGTCTCGCTCGACGTCAAAAAAGCGACGCTCGACGAACTGCTGACTGCGATCTTCGATCCACTGGGGCTGCGCTTCGAGCGCGACGGGACCACGATCAAGGTCACCGCTCCCTGAGCGCGTACTGCCACGAACACGCCTTACTATCGTGACCTCACGCGAGTTTCGGTTTGCGCCATGCTGACTGGCAAACCGATCCGCAGTGTTTACGCCGATATTACCGAGCGCCGAGAGCTTTACGCCAGCAGCTTGGTCAGATTCTCTTTGATCTCGGACTCGATCTTTCCCTTGAACATCATGGCGGCAAAGGGGAGATCGCCATCGAGCACGACCTGGTTGTTCTCGACGTTCAGATCTCCCTTGATGGTGAAGCCGAACGTGGTGAAGGCGAACTTCAAGACGTTACCGACCCATTCCTCGGTAACGTTGCTGACCTGACCTTGGTAGCGTTCTTTGATCTTGCCGACGAAGCCCTTGAGCTTCTCTGCGGCGTCGGCCTGGCTCATGGCGAAGGGAACGGTAACGCTCATCTTAGGCATGACGAAACTTCCTTTTCTGACTACGGTGACAAAGAGAGAGCAATCAAAACACAGGACGTCGGCTCGGTCCGGCGCCACTCCGGACCGACTCGATCGCTATTCACTCTAGCGCTACCGACCACGAGAAGATCATTGCGCGTTCTTATTGGCGAAGCTATCGCCACAGCATCTCGCGCTACAAAATCTCGGCCTTCAGTTTGGTTAACAACGTTACGGCGTGGCCGATCTCGGCTTTTTGCCGCGTGGGGTCTTGAGGTATTTCACGTTCAATGGTCAGGGGGCCGAGGTAGCCGATCTTCTTCAAGGCCCGCAAAAATTTATCAAAACCGACGGCGCCTGCGCCCAGCGGCGTTTCGACGCCCCATTCTTTGCCGGGGCTTTTGGCCCAGGTAGCGCCCTTGCAATGAACGCTGCGGACCCAGCGGCCGACGACCTCCAGGGCCGCGATCGGCTCGCCCGCCCCGTACAGGATCATATTCGCCGGATCGAAGTTGATAAACAGGTTCGGCCGCTCGACGTCGGTAATAAACCGGGCCAGCGTCTCGGCCGTCTCCTGGCCGGTCTCCAAGTGGAGCCCCTGGCCATTCTGGCGGCAATGATCGCACAAGTCGCGCGTCAGGTCGAGTGCCTCGGAGTAGAGGGGGTCGGCCGGGTCGTGCGGGACAAAACCAAGGTGCAGCCCAACGGCGTCGCAGGCCAACATGGTCGTGAAGTCCGAGATCTCCTTCATCTCGCGAACGCGGGCAACCCGAGTCTTGCGCGGGACGAGGCCGACGGTCCGCTCGACCGTGGGGATATCGGCGTAACTTTCCCCTTCGAACCCGCCGAAGACGACCGTGATGCGAATCCCGGCGGCCTTCAGCTTTTTGAGAAATGCAAGGGCCTGCTCCGGCGTGCGCGATTTGGGCGCCGGCGCGTGCAGATGAATCGTCGGGACGTCCAGTTCCTGGGCTACTTCCAGCTTTACGCCCAATCCAGCGTCGAGGCTGGTGAAAACGCCAATCGGCCAGGTCTCCATGACGGCAGACTCTCCTCTCTCAATCCCTGAAATCAAAACGGTCGCAATCAGCGTCGGACGACGAGTCTCTCAAGAACGACGACTCGGCTTGCTTATACTGGCACGCTCGGCTTGATACCTTCGGGCGTCTCGTCGCTATCGATGTCGAACCATTCGGGCTTGAACTCGATGCGCCGTCCTTCCTTGATCGCGATGTTGCTCGTCAGCGCAATAATGGCGTCGGCCATGGCGACCTTCGGTTGGCACTTCGGTTGGTTGTTCTCGTAATCGAAATTGCGAATGCACCAGGCGAAGTGTTCCATCTCTTCGGTATAGCCGCGGCTGGGCGGGCCCGAGTCCGCGGCCTTCTTGGCCGCCGCCGCCGGTCCGCCACTGGCCGTAGTGTCGAGCACGGGACCATCTTTGCCCTTGGTGACGCTGACCTTGGTCGTAGTAGCGGCGTCTTTAAACAGCAGCGCCTCCTGCTCGCGATCGAGGATCAAGGTCCCCTTGGTCCCCATCACCGTTTCGCCGTAGCCGCCAAAGCCGTTCCCGTTGATCGACGAATAGAAGACGACGATCTTGTTGTTCGGGTCGTCTTTGTATTTCGGTCCCGGATACTCGTAAGTGCAGTAGACGTGGTCGTCGCAATCTCGATCCATCGGAAAGATGTGGCGACCGCCGACAGCACTCACAGTGAGCGGTTTCACCTTCTTGCCGTCCTTGCTCGCGGCGGTGCAAAAGATGCCAGAGGCGTCTAATTGGTGACTGCCGAGCTCGGCCATCAGTCCGCCTCCTGTCCGATCCCAGAGGCGCCAGCGAATCAGCTCTTCGAGGGGCGAGCAAACGTATTCTTTGCCGCCTCCTGTCAGCGTTTTGCCCTCGTAGCCGTACTTTGCGGCGTCGACTTTTTGATCCGCGAGTTGCAATTCCAACAGCGATTTGCGTTTTTGCAGCGCGTCGATTCGCGAATCGGCAGTGCCCTGCAAATCGGCAGTGACCTTGAGCAAGTCCGACCAGGTTTTGGCCTCGGACGACGGGCCTGTCGAGAGTTTGTTTAATTCGTTGACGACGTTTTCGAGATCCTTCGCCATCTTCGCATCGGGCAGCGGCGGCGCCCAACTGTCCTTGTTCGGCAGGTTGCCGCGGTGCCACTGGGCACGGATGTGATGGATGTCGCCGATCAGCCCGCGCTTGATCGTGTCGACCGCGTTGTCGTACAGAATGCTGTAATGCCGCTGATGCCCGGTGGCTAGCAGCAGCTTCTTTTGATTGGCGACCCGCCCCATCTCCTTGCACTGATGGACGCTGTGAGCCATCAGTTTTTCGGTCAGCACGTGCTTGCCGTGCTCCATCGCCTCGATGGCGACCTTGTCGTGCAAAAAGAGCGGCAGGGCGATGATCACCGCTTCGACCTTGTCGTCCTTCAGCAGGTCCTGGTAGTCGGTGTAAACCTTGACGTGCTCGCGCGCCTGGTCTTCGCTCTTATAGCCGTATTTCTTCATCAAGCCGGTGCGAATGGCGTAGATCGCCTCGCTCGATTGATCGCCGTGGAACGCGCGATGGACGTTATAAGGGCGAATGTCCGCGATGGCGACGACGTCGATGTACTCCGGGGTGATCGCCCCCATCAACACGCCCCCCTCGTCCCCCGTGCCAATCACGCCGACGCGCACCGGATCGCCGGTCAGCTTCTGATAGCCGAAGTAGAACGCGCCGAGGCCCACGCCCGCGCCCGTGGCGGCCAGCGCGCTGCGCTCGAGGAACTCGCGCCGCGTGATCGAGCCGTGCCAGGGAAGGTCTTTATCGCCGATGTCGCTGGTGGTCGCCGATTGAAAGTTCGCTTTGCCAGTCTCGCGTTCTTCCGGAGTGAGATTCATACGTTCCCTTTCCGACGCGGCATCAGGCGCGCCAGGCCGTTGTGCACGATGTAGTCCAGGCCACACCAACGTCCCACGGGCGAAAGCCCCAGGGCGATCATGGCCATCATTTCGACGAATTCCTTGTTCACCAGTAGCGAGCGTCCGGCCGATGGATGCGGCGGCGGGTAGAGGCCGGGCCAATCTGGCTGGGCCGCCACGATCTGGGCCAAAAACACGGCGCCCGCCAGGGCCGCAAACCGCGTGAAGAGCCCAACAATCAAACAGGCCCCGATGGCAATATTCGTATACGTAACGACCCGGTCGACCTGTTCAAGCCGCGTCTTGGCGAGCGGGACTTCCCGCACCGGAGCCTCGCCCATCAGTGCGTGCAGTTCCTCGACCAGCCCCTCCCAGACGCCATCAATGCTCTTCGACCAGCCGGCGGCCTGGCCACGCAGACGGGTTTGCTCGTCCCAGAGCCGCTTTTGCTCGTACGGCATGGTGTGCGTGGGGGCAGTCTTGCGCTCGGCCAGCCGATCGAGCTTGACCAGGTGATCCGCGAAATCCTCCTTCAGCGCCACCGTCAGCGTCTTGTCGGGCAGCTTCACTTTGAGAGTATCGGGCGGAAGCTTGCCCGGCGCTTCTTTGCCCGCCGCGTCTTTCGTCGGCTTGGAGGGGCGAACCGGATCGGTCAGGAAATCGATCACTTCGAGTTGCCGCTCTTTGAGCGCGCGGGCGGCCTCGGTCAGTTGCGCCTCGTTCAGACGATTCACGGCGGCGAAGCGATCGACGTAGTCCTTCATGTCGGCGACGTTTTTCAACACGTCGAGATGCGCACGGCCATCGAGGTCGGGCGCGAGCTTATAAAACTCATCAGCCAGCGGTCCCTTCGCCTGGCTCAAAAAGCCGGCCGCCGAAAAGCTGGGCGTTTGCAGCTTCCAGATGCCCGAGTAGAGGAAGTGCCAGCCAATCGTGACGCGCAACAGCACCAGGCCGATGACTGTCGCGAGGCCAATTTGGTAAGTACGGCGTGACAGGGGAAACCTCCAGGCAACTCTGCCGGGCGAGATCGACGCGGGGGGAAAGCGGGAAACACGACTCCGCGACGGGCCGAGGGCCGAAAGGCGATTTTGCCAATGTGCGCGCAGAACCCGTCGAAACAGCCAGTGTACCCCGCCTGCGCCGAGCCCTCAACTAGCCGATGGGCGGGTAGCAGGAGAACTGCAAAGTCATAATTCTTGATCCGACATTCTGTTGCCGGCCTCTGTGAGGCCGGTCTTTGTTGAGTTTCTTCTGGGGTCGAAGACCCAGGCCACAGGACTTTGCAGTCGCCCAACGGGTAATGCGTCACGTTGAAATTGGCCCTGTATCATGGGGGGATGGCAGAGATCACCCCACCCCGCCGCCGCCGGTTTCAGTTCGGACTGGGCGCCTACTTGCTGTGGGTGGTTCCCTACTTTGCAATGTTGGCCTGCGTGCTCGCGTGGCGCGATGAAACGAAGACCGACGAAGACTTTTTAGACCTCGGCAAGGCGATTTTCTTTGGGCTAAAGCTATTCGCTGCGTTTTCGGTTACCTTTCTTTGGGTGTCGGCCTACTTTGTCGCAAAGGCTATCGGTTGGTGGCAGCGAAGACGCGATGCGCGAATAGCTGCCCAAGGCGCTGTTCCCGTCGTGCATCCAGCGGGCGGCTCTCGTCGCTTACCCCATCGACGTCTATTTGTGCTCGCCGCGTCGCTGGGAATAGGATTGACGTTAGTTTTCCAGGCAGTCCAACTTGCGACTCAGCCGATCAATGCCGAAGCGCAGATAGTGACCGAATTCGTAACGGGCATTTTCGTGATTGGAGCAGGGATTGGCATGTATTTGGATGGTCCTAAGCTAGCCATTTTGCTTGGCTTCATCATTCCATTTTTGACGTGCCTCTCTATTTTTGCAGCCCTGCTTTTGAGTTGGCTCATTCAGGATTTGACTATGTGAAGCAGATCTCGATTCTAATTGCTCGCTGTGCATTATCTAGAAAGGCCGGAAGGATTCGAGAGGACGCATAGCGAGCGGTAAGAAATTGCGAGTCGAAATCCCAATGGCATCACCCACCCCGCCCCGCCGCCGCTGGTTTCAGTTTGGGATCGGCAGAATGCTTGTTTCCATTGCGATTCTCTGCGCTGGACTCGCCCTGGTCACGCAGCGCGCCGAATACCCTGCTGCTGGAATTCCCATTGTGTTGTGCGGAGCGGCAGTTGCTGGCAGTGGCTTATTTCTGCCGTTCAAGCGACCAATCTTGGGGGCATTTCTTGGCGTGGCGATGATCTTATTAATCGCACTCGAAGAAAATATCCGCGATAGCGACGATTTGCTTTATTGGCTACGCCAGGTTCGTCCGTGGTGGTTCTAGATAGGTGAAGTCA
>DASXPZ010000596.1:0-4094 GCA_036493275.1 Pirellulales bacterium | reverse complement strand
GGAGCTTCGCCCTCCCGGATCATCGAAAACATATGCCAGCCCTCTCGGTTTCCACCAACACACTTCTCTGTCTCCCTACCCACTTCCCTCCGTTCTCCACCACATGCCTCTTGCCATTCGCTGCCAGAACTTGACGAAGCGTTACGACAGCCGCCCGCCGGTCGACGCTGTGCGCGGGCTCGATCTGGCCGTCGAAGATGGCGAGTGCTTTGGCCTGCTCGGGCCCAACGGGGCCGGCAAGACCACCACGATCGAAATCCTCGAAGGGCTGCTCCGGGCGACCAGCGGCGAAGTCGAGCTTCTCGGCATGCGCTGGGGCCAAGACGATTACGCCATCCGCCAAAGGATCGGCATCTCGCTGCAAGAAACCAAGCTGGCCGAAAAACTTAAGGTCAGCGAAACCCTCTCGCTGTTTCGCAGCTTTTACGACCAAGGGCTCGAACCGGTCGAGGCGATGGATAAAGTCTCGCTGCGCGAAAAGGCCGGCGCCTGGGTCGGCAAGCTCTCCGGAGGGCAGCGGCAACGCCTGGCCGTGGCCTGCGCGCTCATTGGCGATCCCGACCTGTTGTTTCTCGACGAGCCGACCACCGGGCTCGATCCGCAATCGCGCCGCGAGTTGTGGGAGATCATTCGCGACTTTGGCCGGCGCGGCCGGACCGTGCTGCTCACCACGCATTACATGGACGAAGCCGAGCGACTCTGCGACCGCGTCGCGATCGTCGACCAGGGGCGCGTGATCGCGCTCGGCACGCCCCGCGAACTGATCGCCAGCCTGGGAGGCGAACACGTGATCGAGTTCACGGTGGCCGCTGATCCTCACGCGCGGCTCCTCCCGGCGGATCTCGAAACGCTGCCATCGGTCGAGGCGGCCCGCGCCGAGGCCGATCTCGTCAGCCTCTCGGTCGGTCATCCCCACTTGGCGCTGCCGGCGCTTCTGGCGCATCTTGAGGCGCGCCAATTGGAGTTGGCCAGCCTGACGACGCGCCACGCCAGCCTGGAAGACGTCTTTGTGCGGTTGGCCGGTCGTTCGCTGGACGAGGAGACTGCGCGCACATGAAACGAACCGCCGAATCGCCGCGCCGCGGTTGGACGCAAGGACCGCTCGTGCAGATCATGCTCTCGCGGCTGCGCGAATTTTATCGCGAGCCGGAGGCGGTCTTTTGGGCCTATGGCTTTCCGCTGATCATGACCGTGGCGCTCGGCGTCGCCTTTCGCAACCAGACCGATCAGCCAATCGCCGTCGACGTCGATAACAGCTTCCCCACCGCCGCGCGAGCGATCGAAGAGACGCTCGCCAAGGCGCCGCGCTTTCAGGTACGGCTGAAACCGCTCGAAGAGTGCCGGATGCGATTGCGGATGGGGCGAACCGACCTGGTCGTCATCCCCAGCTCCACTTCCGTGGCAGGCTACGACTACTGGTTTGATCCGGCCCGCCCGGAAAGCCGGCTGGCGCGCAACTCGGTCGACGACGCACTGCAGCGCGCCGCCGGGAGAAAAGACCCGGTCGCCACGCAGGACCGGGAGATGATCGAGCCCGGCGGAAGATACATCGATTTTCTGGTGCCGGGGCTGGTGGCGATCGGCCAGATGGCTGGCGGCCTGTGGGGCATCGGGTTTGTCACCGTCGATATGCGCATCCGCAAGTTGCTCAAGCGACTGCTGGCCACGCCGATGCGGAAGAGCAACTTTTTGCTGGGCATTATGCTCAGTCGGCTCGTCTTTATGATCCCTGAAGTGATCGTGCTGTTGGTCTTTGCCCGTTTCGCGTTCGGCGTGGTGGTTCAAGGGAGCGTGTTAGCGGTGGCGTTTTTGGTGATTCTCGGCGCGTTTGCCTTTGCCGGAATCGGCCTATTGGTCGCCAGCCGGGCCAAAACGGTCGAGGCCGTCAGCGGATTGATGAACCTGGTCATGCTACCGATGTGGATCCTCTCGGGGACGTTCTTCTCGGCCGACCGCTTTCCGGACGCGGCCCAGCCCTTCATCCGGGCGTTGCCGCTGACCCAACTGCTAACCGCGATGCGGGCCGTGATGCTGGAGGGGGCACCGCTATTGTCGCAATGGGCCAACGTGGCGGCGCTGGCCGCCTGGGGCGGGATCTCGTTCCTGTTGGCCCTGCGCCTCTTCCGCTGGCAGTAACCCCGACGCTAATACGCTTGGGTTGCTGACCTTGCGGTCGAATTCCGGTTTATGTAGCCTTCCTCCCCCAAAGCGGAAAGGAAGGCAAGGATGCCAAAGAAGAAAGGTCCGCTCTTCAGTGACGCATTTCTTGAGCGGCTACGTCACTGGATCGGCGTCCACCATACGGTCTATCCGCGACTCCCGCCGCAGGGCATCTATTTTGAATCGCTCGTCGAGAGGGCTTTCCTCCATTCTGGCTGGCCCCGCGATCAAGTAGTGCTAGAGCATCCGAACAGCCCAAAGGCCGATATTCGAGTCGGCAAAACGCGGTTGTCTCTAAAAACCGAGACTGGGCGGATAACTCGCAGAGACCGAATTAGCATCACCAAGCTCTGCACCACTGAAACTGGCGAGTAGATATCGAACGCGCTGATTGAGCACGCACTCTCTCACTTGGAGCGTTACGAGGGAGTTCTGATGCTGCGCGCCGTTTGGGGCGATGGGGAAATCGATTACCAAGTCGTGGACGTTCCAATAACTCTGCTGCAAAAGATGCGTGCATGCGAAGCGCTGCCAGTCGGCCAGCGGACGGGTCGGAGAAGTCTTGGATTCGACGTTGTGGAGCGGGGCGAAGTTCTGTTCCACGTTCACTTCGATGGAGCCGACGGAAAATGCCAAGTGCGAAATCTCGGCGTTAGTCGCTGCTTGACGCTTCTAGAGTGGAAGCAGCTTATCCGAGACTGATGTGTTATTCGCACTTATTGGATCTTCGCAGCACGATCCAATAGCAATGTTGACGCCTTGCGTGATGGGCCTTTTTCCATCGAGGATCGGTGATCGGCCCCTTGCGTATTTTCACTATGCAATCGCACGGAGTGAATCCGACTTCAACCGCCGCATTGATTAGCTCAATGTGCGCCCATTGAAATCGATGCCCGTGAACGTAGTCAGCAATCTTACAGAAGAGAACACCTTCTTTACGCAGCACTCGATACGCTTCATTGAGGAATGGTCGAAAGGTATGCGAAAAATTGTAGCCATTCTCGGCTGACGACTTGCCCACTAGGCCAAATCGGTCGTTAAAGTCCTTCGACCGATCCTTCCCTTGATTGGGAACATGAGGCGGATCGTAGACGATGACATCAAACGAAGCATCTTCACAGGGCATTGAACAATGATCAGCCAGGATGTCGGGCTCAAACTTTGGGTCGATATCCATTCCGACCACCTTGCGATGACTGCCGCGCCAAAATCGACCGGCGTTAATCGTCGCGTCCAGAAGATTCTGTGGAGTCTTCTTGGGGTAAAAGCAAAGCATTTTCTCAAGCAGTTCTGCGTCTCCGCCAAACCAAACTGACGGAAGTGGATCATAAGTGCTTGCCGGGGCAATGGCCGAAATCGGGTCATCGACTTCAAACAACGACTTGGTCACATTCGTGTTACGTTTCTTGGACATCCGTCCTAGATCCTTTCATGGGCCCATGAACTGGTTTGCCGTTGGATTCAAGACCTCTTAGAAAAGTTTATCAAAAATCCAGACGTGCCCGGCGAGTCCGGCCATCTTAGCGTTCGTGCCTCGCTTCTGTCCGGTGTCATAGGGCATCGGATTCTGCCCGGTGTCTGGGCTTAATAAAGCCCCACCGTGTGCCGTTCAAATCGTCCAAAATACCGGAGCGGTAAACCGGCTTCCGCTCCCAAGCGATTGGCCCGCCGGACGAATTACTTTGCGGCGTGGTTCTTCGATGTTAATGGCGCAGATCGTTCCCCCTATATTCGGATCGTTCCCCTGATCGCGGCCGCTGTATGGTCGCAGTCCCATTGGGCCTCGCTAACCAGTGTCCCCGCAAGCAATTCGGGCAACGAAGCCGTTCGGGCGTCGCGGCTGGCGCGAGAACAACCGTTCTTGACCCCCCGTAGAAATAGCTATAAACTACGTCGCTGGAAAAGCTTGCGCAATCCAAACCACATTTTTTGAC
>DASXPZ010000595.1:0-7086 GCA_036493275.1 Pirellulales bacterium | reverse complement strand
CTCGCGAACGTCCCATCTGTCTTCCTTACGGTGTCGATTATGCTTTTCAATAATTCCGATGTCGCGGCGCCAACACCGGCGCCAAAAATTATTTAAACAGACCGAAGAAGCGCTTCGGTTTGACGACTTGCTTGGGCGGAGCTTGAACGGGGCGCACGTCGAGGCCGCTATCGGCCATCAGCGTTTGCAGATCGGCGTAGCGAGCTTCTCCTCCAGGCGTCACTTGCATCGAAAGGCTCGGCTTCCAATACATTCCGCGTCCGGCCGGGCCCCACGTGGCCGCTTGATCGGAGACTGTGCCGACGAGCTCGTTGATCGAGTCGGCCGTGGCGCCGGGGAGCGGAATCTCTTTGACCACTTTGCTTGTCGGGCCGTCGGCGTGAACGATCAACTTATCGGGCCGACATTCGACCACCAGCGGGCGCGCGATCGGCACCGCGTTTCGCGCGTCTTCGGGAAGCGCCCAATCTTTACCGTTCGACTTTGCCAGGCTGTCTTGCGCAGAACCTGCCTGTCCGCTTCCGCTCGAACCGGCCCCTTTGCCGCTCGGGCGATTCGAAACGCCGCTCGTCTGCGGGCCGCCAGGTTGTTGTTGGGCGCCCATTTGAATGGTTTGCATCGTCCCGCCCGACGGTCCCGCTGTGCCGTTGGAGCTGCCGCTTCCTCCAGCGGTTGAGGCGCCTCCGGTTGCGGCGGACTGCGCTCCGCCCGGTTGCCCACCGGCCTGGCCGCCTGCCTCGGTTCCGCCTCCTCCGCTCGGGCCACCCGATTGATTACTGTTTGGCGCTCCGGCAGTTCCGCCGGCGCCGCGAGCATTGGCCATGCCGCCGGTAGCGCCGGGCTGGCCATCGGGGGCGCCGTTTTCGGAGTTGCCACTGTCGTTGCCGGTTCCATCGCCGGTTCCGCCATTGGGCGAGTTGGGGTTTCCGCCGCGCATTGCGCCGCCGGGACCGGTCGAGCCGTTCTTGGCGAGCTCGGTCCCTCCCGGACCCATGGCGCCTGGCCCGCCGCCTGCGCCTGGCCGAGCGTTTGGATTCCCTGGTCGAGTTCCAGCCCCGCCGGCGCCGGGCGCGCTGGGGATGGAGCCCGGTTGGCCGCCTGTTCCGTCGGCGAGGCCTTCATAAGGATTGGGGCCGTTGGGATAGTCGCCTTGGGCGTATCCGCTTCCGCCGGGCCGTCCCGAAGTTCCAGAGCCGTAACCCGCGGTCGCGGGGTTGTCGCCGGCGCCGCTGTGACCCCGCGCGCCGTTTCCGACGCCGGCGCCGTTTCCACTCCCGTCGCCCAGGCCATTGCCGTTGGTTCCTTTTGGACGATTGGCGCGCTGTGCGAATTTGTTGGCGAGGTCTCCGCCACCGCCGCCGCCGCCCCGGCGACCGCCGTTGCCAGGACCTCGTCCGACGCTGCCGTCGGCCACGACGCCGTGGGTCCCCGCGCGGTACCACTGTGGATCTTTGTTCGCTTCGCGCGGCATCGCGCGGGCCAGAAATCTCTGCCGGACGCGGGCTTCGTTAATGGCAGCCTGCGCGATCTGCGCCAGCTCGGCGTTCGGCGGTTGATATTCCAGCTTCCAGTCCTGATCGATCAGCTCATAGCCGAAGTCGGACTGCCACGACGACATCGCCTCGCGCGCCGCGCAATAGGCGTCGATGCCGTCGGGTCGAATCAACAATAGCGGATAGGGTTCTTCCTGCAGTTGATTGGCGTCTTGCTGTTCGTAGATGAATTCTCGCTCGGCGCGGAGGGCCGCGGCCAGCGGGTTGCCGGCGCCCATGGGCCCGGCGAAATCCTCGGGATGGAGCTCGATTCCTTCCGGCTGCAGGATGACGCGCTCGCCAGTGCATTCGACGTAGATCGGCCGGCGGCGCGTTTGATTGGGACCTTGGTAAGGAACAATGGCGTACGAGGGCCGGCGCGAATCTGCCTTCTTGCGAGCGTCGGCGACCTCGGCCTGGGCCTGGGCGACGGCGCGGCGCAAGCGCACCACGTCTTCGCGCAGTCGCTCGTCGGTCGAGTTAGCGCCTCCTTTGGCCAGGGCCTCTTCCGCCGCCGCCAGCTCCTGGAGCTCTTTGCGGAGTCGATTCATGTGATCATCGATATGGCCCAGGTCTTGCCGCACGCCTTGCAGGTCTTTGAGCGTCTTATCCCGCGACGTGAGCATGTGCTTCGTGCGCCATTCGCTATTCTTCAGCTCCTCGTTCAGTTCATCGGCGGTCGGCCCGTTCGCTTGTTCGCCGGAAGCGTTTTTATGACTGAATCGAGCGCCGCGCGAGATGCAAATCAACACGATGATCAAGGCGCCCATGGTGCAGAGCAGACCATCCAAATACGAGAACAGCGAAAAGCCTGCTCCCGCTTCTTGTTTGGAGGTCCGCCGTCTCATGCCGCTAGCATCCGATGGAGAATGATTTGCTCTTTGCGCGCACGCGCACACTGGCGCGCCGCGTCGCCTGCGCGCACGCGCAGCGCACATGTCCCTAGAATCGACTCGATCGATAAACTCCGTGCAGGAAAAGCCTGCTGGGAGAGCAATCAGAGCCGGCGCGCGGGCCGCGTACCGTACCCGCTTGTCTGGCGACGGGCAATCGCAAAGCGGCGCCGGCGAAACCTGCGGGCTTTGCGAGGCGCGGAATCGCGGTGGGAAACTGCGCAGTCCGCGGAGTTGGACTCTTGGGGTTCCGGTGTCGAAGCCACCAGCCAGAGAATGTCGTCGGCGCGATGGCTCCTTACGCGGCGCGCGATAGTCCTTACGCCGCGCGCGACGATGGCCCTGAGCGGGCGGTGAGCATGTGAATGGCGCCGGTCAGCGTGTGGAGGGCCTGATCCAGATGTTGCGATTCTCTGAGAACGCGAAGATTATCCGCCAGCGATGCTTGCAGCGCGATCATCTCGGCGCCTCCTCCGGTCAAACCCGACAGGGAGTCGGCCACCTTCAACAGCCCCGTCTGGAGCGATTGAATTTGGTCGGTCGTGTCTTGCATATGGAGCCTGTGCTCGGACTGCTGAGTGGCGACGGCGTCGAGCAAGCGGACCAGGCGGGTTTCGCGGTCGGCTTCCTGAGATTCCATTCGTTTTTGCAGGCCGCTGACGAGCTCGTTCCAGAGTTGCGCCTGGCGCTGGTGCTGTTCGGTGGCGTGTCGCTCCAGGGCGTCGAGCGCCCCGGACCAGCCCTCCATCTGGCGAGCGATGGTGGCGTCGACCGCTTGCAGTGTCGACTGATTGGCGGATTGCAGCGCGCTGAGAAACGGCGTAATGTTGGCGTCGGCGATTTCGAAGCGGTTGAGCAGGTCGCGCTCGACGCGGCGATCGATCGTGTGAATGACCTCTTTTTCGGTCCGTTCGCAGAGAAACAGGAAGAACATCATCGACGTCGCGGCCGTGAGCGCCACGGTCGTGGTATTGAACGCGGTTCCCATTTCGCCGACGACATGGGACAGTTTCTCGCCGATTTGCTCGGCCGACAGTCCGCCCAGCGCGGTGCCGAAGTGGAGCACCGTGCCCAAGAAGCCCAACACCGGCGTGACCCAGCAGATGAACCGCACCAGGCCGAAATTAGCGTGGGTTCGTTCTTCGTCCTGATCGGCCAGATCTCGCAAATAGTCGGCAAAACCGTCGGCCGAGCCTTTTTCCTGCAAATGGGCCAGCGCCTGCGCCATCCGCAAGCCGAGTCGAGAATTCAACAGCCAGCGCGGCTTGGTCTGCATCTGCTTCAGCAGCGCCCCGGCCTGCGAGACCGGAACACTGGGACCTTTGCGCGCCGGCAACATCTCCATCCGTAGCGCCAGGTTCTCTCGCGGGAAGGTCAGCGAGCGGCAGATCGTATCGGACAGACCCCAGATGAAGAACGCCACGATCACGTACTCGACGGCGTGCTGCGTAGTGTACGAATAAAGCAACGTGCCGTGCATCGACTCTTGCGTGATCACCCAGTAATAGCCGGCCGTTAATACGGCGGCCATTGCCAGTGGCACGTCGATGATGCGCGAGGCGCTCGGTAGCTTGATAGCAGCCATGCAAAGATCCGGCGGGTAAAGGTATCGAAATCGACAGGTGCGGCCCGCGTCGCGCTTTGTTCCGTTCCGCTGGACAGTCACGCGAGCGCGCCAGGGCGGCCGCGAATAAGACGCTTCTAGACGGCCAGTGTCAAGGGCAATGAGATTATCGAACGTTCGGTCCCATGTTGCGCAACCAAAAATCAAAGTCGCGCGTTACAGATTGCCGATACCGTTTTGCATCGCTCGCTCGCGCTGGCCTTTGGGCCAATGTGAACGAACAATCAGAAGATTACAGAACCGCTGGGCAAGATTCGTGGGGGGGAGAACCGACTGACAGCACTGGCGCGCAAGCATGCGCGCACAGGCTCGATCGTCGGAGCTGCCAGAAAAAAGGAAATGCGCCTTCCGCCCCCATCATGCACGGCGGTCAGAAATACAGGCGCGTTTCCCAGGAGGGTACAGCCCGGTGAGTGTCCCTACGGGGGACCTCCCGGGCTGTTTTTTTGTTCCGATCGTTATTTGTCAGGTTTCTGTCTTAGCCGCCGCGGCGCCCTCCTGCCCCGCAGGACGCCGCCGAGCTCTTTGGATTGGTTCGTTGCGGGTCTAGCGGCGGGAGCTAGCGGTCTTGCTTAGAAGTGCCGGCCATAGCCACCGTACCCGTGATGGCCATGATGACCATAATACGGAACCGCGGGCAATGGGCGGTAGTACGCTCCATAGCCACCGTATCCGCCATATCCACCGTACGCGCCGTACGCCGCGGGCCCGTAAACGCTCGCGTACGGGACAGCGCCGTACGGCGTCACGCCGCAACTCGGAACGGGCGGGTAGTACGGCTGCGGGTACGCGCCAAACGAGGCCGAGTAACCCGCCGGACCGTATCCTGGACTTCCGACTGAAAAGCTGAAAAATCCCGGGGCGGCTTGCGCCTTCTCGACCCCTCCGATACCCACCACCGCAATCATCGCGACAGCAATCAGCATCGGTCCCACGTAACGTCTCATCGCAGATCTCCTTTTTCCGGCGACGTCTCTTTGACGAACCCTGTAAACCAGGGCCCCGTCATCCGGAATCGAAGTAATGCACCCGCCGTGCCAATCCGAGGGCGAGCAGACCCATGAAATAACACAACCCAGGCTGCGGGCGTGGGTTGCGCTACTGTGGGGAGGTGTCAACGTGGCGAAAAAGTTGGGAAACACAGTGTCAGAATCGCGACAATTGTCATCAAGCGGATGACACGGCGTGCTTCCCTACTTTGTAAAGCGTGCAAACGACCCCGGCGTTACAAACATTTTTTTGCGGCCATCGGCGCCGCTAGCTAGCGCTACCAACTAGTACGGGTAAACCGGATACGGATAAGGGGCGTAACCGCCGTACGGATACGGGTAGACGCCATAAGGCGCCACGGGGACGACTGGCCCAACCGGCACAATGGGGCGATAGAGAACGCGCGGCGCGACGACGTACGGCCGGTAGACTGGATAGGGATAAGGATACGCCGCCACATAGGGCGCGCGATAGTAGCCCCAAGGACGCGCGTCAGCTCGTTGCGGAGCGAAGATCGCCATACCCGCGAGCACCACACAGGCAAACAGAATCGAACTAAAATCGCGAGTCATTTTGGGTCTCCTGATTTCGCTGCCTCGATCGAACGTAGCAATCAAACGCCGCGGCTCGAATATGTTCCGCCGAACCCCCTTTCCGTTGCTGGCTCGGGGGATCGACGCCGCTAATCTTACACCTCCGCCCAGTAAACGGCCAGTCGCGGCAGCTAGCAGTTCCATTTTCTGCGGGGAACCGCGCTACGCTTTGCCCGTGGGGCCATCGGCGCGGTACGTGGCGAAGCAGCGCGGCGTCTCCCACAGTCTCGATTCGACGATCGGAAAACCTTGACTGGCGGTGAACTCGAATATTAGTCGCGCGATGTTCTCGGCCGTGGGATTGCGATCGAGCAGGAACATCGGCTCCCCCATCTCACGCAGCATGGGAACGGCCGGGTCGTCATTGTGCAGCAGCATGCGGTGGTCGAGATGATCGTCGATCCAGCCGCTGACGACGCTCTTGATGTCGGAAAAATCGAGCAGCATGCCGCGATGATCGAGATCTTCGCCCTCGAGCACGATCACTGCGCGGCCGTTATGCCCATGCAGGTGCCGGCACTTCCCTGCGTAATGCAAAAGTCGATGTCCGTAACAGAAGTCGATTTCGCGTGTGACTCGAAACATAAAAGCAAACGACCGCGGCGTGAGCGGCCCCTCCAGGCGGAAAATAAGAAGCGACAACCAGTATAAGCCGAACGGCGCCACGCCAGAAACCGGGAGCGCGAGGCAAGAATCGGAAGTCGTCCTACCTGGAATGGCGCGATCGCTGAGAGACTAGCCGGCGTAGGCTGTGGGATCGGTTAGTTCGGCCGTGGCGAACGCCGCCTTCCGTTCTGCGCATTTATTGCATCGGCCGCAATGCAACTCGCCGACCGGCGCGATGCAGGAGAACGTCAGTCCTAGCGGATAATCCCGGCCGAGCTCCATCACCTGGCGCTTAGTCAATTGCCCAAAGGGGCGGACGATTCGCAGGTTGCCCCCGGTCGCCTGATTGATGGCCGATTCGAACGTGGCAAAGAAATCGTCGGTGGCGTCTGGAAAGGGATTCGATTTCAGCGGCGCCAGCGCCAGTTCTTCGACGCCGTGCAACTGGCACCAGAGCGCCGCCTTGATGAGCAACAGCGCGTTGCGCCCCGGCAGGTACACGGCCTCGTCTGGCGTCTTTGCGTCGGGCACAGCCAGGCCCGTCGTGCTCCAGTGTTGGCCGTAGACGTCGGCCAGCGGCAAGTCGAGCTCGACCAGGGGCTCCAGTTGTTCATGCGCGCTTTCGTCGAGCAGGCGATTCAGCCAGTGGCGCTCGATCGATTCCCACGTCAGGCGAGAGCGGACGTAGAATGGCTGAACGTGAGAGCCTTCGGCCAGCAGTCGCCAGAGCAAGATCGAGCTGTCGAGCCCTCCACTGAGCAACAAGCCGATCTCGGCAGGTGACTGCGCGAAACTCATGAGTCACGGCTCATTGGGGACAGCACATTCATGAATTGAAGCTCGAAGCG
>DASXPZ010000594.1:0-4234 GCA_036493275.1 Pirellulales bacterium | reverse complement strand
ACCTGGCATTGGGCGCGGCGCCCAAAGAGGCCGCTTTCCTCGGCGCCAGCGAAGTGGCTTTGCCGGAGCTCGTTTCGACCATCTGCACGTTTCTCGTGTTGGCGCCCTTGGCTTTGATGCCGGGGATGGGCCAATTCTTGTTCAAGCCGATGGCCTGCGCCGTCGCCTTTGCGATGATCGTGGCTTATATCCTCTCGCGGTCGTTGGTGCCCTCGTTCAGCGCCTTGTTCCTGAAGCCTCACGCCGTGCATGACGAGCATCACGGCGATCGCACACGGCCCCAGGGACTGTTCGCCCGCTGGGAAGCGACGATCGATCATGGCATAGGCTTTTACGTGCGCCTGCTCGACGTCGTGCTGGACAACCGCAAGGCGGTAATTTTCGGCAGCGGCGCCATGCTGGCGGCCGTGCTGATCGTGCTAGGGCCGCACCTGCGCCGCGACTTCTTCCCCGAAGTCGATGCCGGGGCCTTCGAGATCGCCGTGCGGGCGCCGACGGGCACGCGCATCGAGCGGACCGAGGAAATGCTGGCCGGAGTTGAAGACTATATTCGCGAGCACATTCCCAAGCACGATTTGCAGCTCTACATCACGGAAATGGGAGTCACGCCCGACTGGTCGGCCGCCTACACGCCGAACGCCGGCCCGATGGACGCGGTGGTCAAGGTGCAGCTCGCCGCGCATCGCCAGCACACGGCCCAGCACTACATTCGCGAGCTTCGCGAAGGCTTCGCCAAGGAGCCGAAACTCGCCCATCTCGAATTCGCCTTCGACGGCGGCGGCATGATCCGCGGCGCCTTGAACGAGGGCAAGTCCACTCCCGTGAACATCCGCGTCACCGGCAAAAACCAGCAGCAGGTGTTCGCCATCGGCCAATCGATCCGCAGCGCGGCGGCCGGCATTAACGGGGTGGTCGACGCCCGCGTCATCCAGCGCATGGATGCGCCGGCGCTGGTGATCAACGTCGATCGGGCCAAGGCCGCCGATCTCGGCCTGACGCAGGAGGACGTCATGCAGAACGTGATCGCCTCGACGAACTCCAGCATCTCGTTCAACAAGAAAAACTTCTGGATCGATCCGGTCAGCCACAACCAATACTTCGTCGGCGTGCAGTATCCCGAGCAAGCGATCCAGTCGACGCGCGACGTGCTCGATATTCCGATCACCGGCTCGCACCAGCACAACCAGGTGCGCCTGGGCGACTTGGCCTCGATCGACCGGCAGACGGTCCCCTCGGAGATCAAGCACGTCAACATCCAGCCGACGATCGACGTCACGCTGGGGG
This sequence comes from Pirellulales bacterium, assembly GCA_036493275.1. GTDB lineage: Bacteria > Planctomycetota > Planctomycetia > Pirellulales > JACPPG01 > JACPPG01. The sequence goes on along the minus strand of DASXPZ010000594.1, from coordinate 2,950 downwards.
TCGACGGCCGCGACTTGGGCCACGTCTCGGACGACATTTCTCGCATGCTCAACGATTACGGCGAGGCCCAGAGCGACGGCGTCTGGGCGACGTATGATCCGGCGTCGAGCGTGAAGACCGTGGTCAAAGGCTCGAAAATCGTGCTCAGCGGCGAATACTCCCGGATGCAAGACACGTTTCGGAACTTGGGCGTCGGGTTGGTCCTGGCTTCGCTGTTGATGTACTTCCTGATGGTCGCGCTCGACAAATCGTTCGTCGTGCCCGTTACAGTCATGCTCGTGGTGCCGCTGTCGCTGATCGGCGTGCTGCCGATGCTCTACGTCACCGGCAGCGCCTTGAACGTGCAATCGCTGTTGGGCATCATTTTTATCGTCGGCATCAAAGTGGCCAACACGGTATTGATGACCGACTACGCCCAGGAACTGCGGCGTCACGAGGGATTGAGCCCGACGGAGGCCATCCGCAAAGCGGCGTCGATTCGCGTCCGGCCGGTGACCATGACCGCGCTGGCGGCGTTCTTCGCCATGATTCCGACGGCCCTGGCCTTCGAGCACGGGAGCGAGGCCAACGCTCCGCTGGCCCGGGCGATCCTCGGCGGTCTCTTGGCGGGCGAGCCTGCGACGTTGTTCGTCCTGCCGGCCCTCTATTCGCTGTTGGTCCGCGACAAGCACGTCGAAGGCGGATCGCACGGCGAGGATCTGTTGCCGCATCATGCGACCGGCTGAACCTTACCGTTCGCAAGCATGAATGACTCGGCAGGCGGTTCGCGACCGTGGCTTTCGTCGAGCGGTTCATCCAGACGCTGCAGCAGGAATGCCTGGATTACTTCGTCGAGTTCGGCGAGCGGCACATGGATCACTTCGTCGCGGAGATGCTCGCGTACTACCACGAGGAGCGGCCGCACCAGGCGAAGGGCAACGATCCGTTGGCGCCGGATCCCAACAAGCCGAAGAAGGCCAAGCGGAAGAAAGGCGAATCGCCGCCGGACGTAGTTCCCATCTCACAGATTGCCTGCCGCCAGCGGCTGGGCGGGCGGTTGAAGCACTACCATCGCCGGGCCACCTGACGAACCGCTCTCCGCCCGTTTCGCCTTTTTACGCGCGACTTGCGATGCTTTTGCGCGCCGACTGCGAAAGTCTTCCCTCGCTGCGAGTGCAGCGCTCTTCGTGCCGACGCAAATCGCGCACTGCAACCCTCGCCAAGTCCTGATCCCCCCTCGCTTTCGCCCCCGTTTTATTATTTTGGCCATACGGCCGCGGCGTTGATAGGCTCGCCCGTGACAAGATCGCGAGTGCCGTTAGTCCGCGGGATTCGGTTCGACCTCCGTCATCGGCTTCTTTCCGTTTTCTATCACCGCCGCCCCGGCGGGTGCAAGCCACAGCAACGTGCCCTCGGATCGCAAATAGTACGTGCCAGAAGATGTTTCCTTAAGCCGTTGCTTCGCGGTGTTTAATGAGATGTCCGTCTCGAGCGGAGTAGCGCCGTCATAATTCAGGTTCATAGCTAGCACGGCGCCGTCGCGGCGCGTGTAAATCACCACTCCGTGCGCAGTCGCGAATGCATCCCGAACATTAAGGTCTAGCTTCGTAGCACCATTATGGTCTGGTGGCACCTTTAGTAGCACGCCGTCGTGTCGCAAGTAGACGAGATTTCCGTTAGCATCCGCCATACCATAACGTACACCGTTGTCTTTAACGATCGGGCTGGTGAGGGCGACCCAGAGTAGCGTTCCGTCGGGACGCAAGTAATACGTTCCGTGGGATGTCTCGATGAGCCGTCGCTTCGCGGTGTCGAGTGAAATGCTATTCTCGAGTGCAGAACCGCCGCTGTAATTCCGGTTCATTGCTAGCACCGTGCCATCGCTGCGTATGTAAATCACAACCCCGCGCGTCGTCGCGAACGCATCCCGGACATTATCATCGAGCCTTGTGGCGCTGTTACGGCCCGGCGCCACTTTCAGCAACCCGCCGTCATGCCGCAAATAGACCAGACTTCCTTTGGCATCGATCATCCCATAGCGAACGCCGTTATCCTTAACGGACGCGCCAGCAGGAGTAAGCAACAGCAGGGTTCCATCTTGACGCAAGTAATAGAACGATCCGTCGGCACATGAGTAGATGGATGCGACGTTCGCGTCGAGAGTAACTCCAGCTGTAGCAAGCGAATCGCCATACAATGTCAGATCGCCGCTAGCACTCCAATCGATAATGAGCCCGTGCGGCCCGGGCAGCCTGGCCGGCGTCGAGACAAATGCCGCGGCGTTGACCGGTTCGCCGGTTGGTGCCGGGTTGACGCTCGGGAGGGCGGCGCCAGCCTGAGGGCGCGCTTGGCCGGCGCTCGCTGCGCCGACAATCCGATTCACCGGCGTCGCACTGTACTTGATTTCCCGCCCGCGATCCTTTTTTGCCTGGCTGCTTTCGGCACTTGGATTGAGCGTCACTGTGCCATCAGTTTCAATTTTGATGACCGTGCCATCCTTGTGCCGGATTGTGATGATCACGCCCAAGATGCAAATCGCGGCAACGACGGCAGAAAGGACGAGAGACCAACGACGTTTAGGCGGCCGAACAACGTTCCTTCCCGATTGAGGCCCGACAACCAAGCGACTCTCTTCCGTCCGCAATCGCTCGGCGACTTCCTGCGCTGATTGCGGACGACCCGCCGGCTTCTTCGCCAGCAATTGCAGAATCAATTGGCTCACGCCTTCAGATAGGTTCGCGTTAATTTCGATCGGTGGCTTGGGCTGGTCCTGGGTCACAGCCAGCAGCGTGGCCATCACATCACGTCGACCGAACGGACCCGTGCCAGTCGCCATGTGATAGAGCACGCAGCCTAGGCTGAACAGGTCGGCGCGGTGATCCACCGCCTCGCCGCGTGCCTGCTCCGGGGCCATGAACTGCGGCGTGCCCGCCACGACGCCGCTCTGCGTCAGGCTGGCGTCGTCGGCGGC
>DASXPZ010000593.1:0-8450 GCA_036493275.1 Pirellulales bacterium | reverse complement strand
GAATGCGAAGCGTGTCCGTTGGTCGTGGCTTGAGTCATATGAGGCTTTAGGCTTGAGACCTGAGGCTTGAGGGATAACGAGCGATCACCGAAACTTCGATCAGTGGGCTACGGCCTGCGCCGCCGGCTTGCCGGCCGCGCCGTTAGAGCCGCTGGCGGTTTTGGCTGCCGAACGCTCTTTCCAGACTTCTTCGATTACTTCGGCGCCCACCAGCCCATAGAGCCGAGGGCGAGGCGGAATGATCGACGTATCGACGTCTTCGTACGTCAGCACCGGCTCGCCATCCGGCTTGTACGTGGCGATCGTGCTCTTCAACCACTTGCGAGTGTTCTCTTCGAACTTGTCGCACCAGGCCTCGGCCTCGTGGCGACGCCCGGCGGGATCAGTGGCCACCAGGCCAGGCATGGTGAAGTCGGGCTTGAAGTGGGCTCCGCGTGATTCGTCCCGCGCTAGCGCCCCCATGACGATGATCTTGGCCAGCGGGAACATGTCGATCAGGCTTTTCGTGAAGACGACATTCTGATTCGTCCATTGTCCGGTGTCCGAGAGCGAGGCCTTTTCGGCCCGTTTTTCGAGCTCGCGCACCTGCTCCAGCGCCTCTTGGAGCACGCTGTTTTTGCGCACCACGGTGGCGGCCTTGGTCATCACGTTGCCCAATTCCTGATGGATCAGGTAGGGGTTTTCGCCGCTGGCGGGGCGACGCAATAGGGCGTCGTGTTCTTGCTGCTGCGCGCGGCGAGCGGCGTCGAACAAGCTCGACGGTTGATCGGCCGCGGCGCCGCCGGGGACGCTCTTCAACCACGAGACCATGCTCGGCGCTCCCATCAAGCCGCTGAAGATGCAGCTCAACAGCGAGTTGGCGCCCAGGCGGTTGGCGCCGTGGTATTGGTAATCGCATTCCCCCATGGCGTAGAGCCCGGGGATGTTGGTCGCCTGGTTGCGCGGCGAGCCCATCCGCAGGCCCCCTTCAGCAGTCCGCTCGTAGTCGACCCACAGGCCGCCCATCGAGTAGTGGACCGCGGGGAAGATCTTCATCGGCGTGTCACGCGGGTCGACTCCCTGGAACTTCTCGTAGATGTCCAGGATGCCGCCGAGCTTTTGATCGAGCACAGCCCGCGGGATGTGGGTCACGTCGAGGTAAACGGCCAGCCGATCGCGCTCGACCGAGAGCCCTTCGTATGTGCAGACGTTGAAGATCTCGCGCGTGGCGATGTCTCGCGGCACCAGGTTGCCGTACTTTGGGTAGCGCTCTTCCAGAAAGTAATAGCGCTCCGCCTCGGGAATGGTTTTCGGATCGCGGGTATCTTGTGGTTTGCGCGGCACCCAGACGCGCCCTCCTTCGCCGCGGGCGCTCTCGCTCATCAGGCGAAGCTTATCGGCGCCGGGGATGGCCGTGGGATGAACCTGAATGAACTCGGCGTTGCCATACTTGGCGCCAGCGCGGAAGGCCCGCGCTGCCGCGCTGCCGGTGCAGACCATCGACATCGTCGAGCGGCCGTAGATCAAGCCGCATCCCCCCGACGCGATCACCACCGCGTCGGCCGCAAAGGAGCGGATCTCCATCGTCACCAGATCTTGAGCAATGCAGCCGCGGCAGACGCCGTTGGAATCGAGCACGGGCGCCAAAAAGTCCCAGAACTCGTACTTCTTGATGCGCCCCTCGGTCTCCCAGCGGCGGACTTGCTCGTCGAGCGCGTAGAGAAGTTGCTGGCCGGTGGTGGCACCGGCGAAGGCGGTCCGCTTGAAGAGCGTGCCGCCGAAGCGACGCTGATCGCGAAAGCCCTCGGGCGTGCGATTGAAGGGAACGCCCAGCCGGTCCATCAGGTCGATGATCCGCGGGCCCCAGGCGGTCATTTCTTTGACCGGCGGCTGGTGCTGGAGGAAGTCGCCGCCGTAGACAGTGTCGTCCAGATGGAGGTATTCGTTGTCCCCCTGCTGCCGAGTGACGGCGTTGACGCTATTGATCCCCCCTTGGGCGCAAACGCTGTGCGAGCGCTTGACCGGCGTCAGGCTCATCAGATCGACTTGGACGTCCAACTCGGCCAACTGCATCGCGGCCGCCAGGCCGGCCAGCCCGCCGCCGACGATCATCACTCGTTGTTTCGCCATCTCTATTCGTTTGCCTTGGGGCGGTGAGGCGGCAGTGCCGCGTTAGGGGTTGCTCGTCGAAACGGCCTTCGCGACAGGTTGCCCCGGCTTCGCGTCGGCGTCCTCAAGTTTCTTTTTCTGAAGGTCCGCCTCGATGCGCTTCTCATCCTCTTCGAACTGAACCTTTTGGTTGTGGACCGCCATCTCGTAGGCCTTCGCGGCGTCAACATTGATTCGCTGGGCGCCGATCCACGCCGCCGCGCCGGCCGCCAGGACAAACAGTCCCACGCCGGCGCAGACCCAATTGGCACGCCGCTGGGCAGCCGCCGATTGCCAGACGCCCCAGGTGATTCCCATCGTCCAAAGACCGTTCGCAAAGTGGTAGACGCAGGCCGCGACGCCGACGAGATACGCGATCCGCGCCAAGGGGGACGCCATCGCCTCGGCCAGGGTCGACGTGGCCTGTTCTGGGTTGAAATTTCCGCCGTTCAGCTTGTGCAGCGTATTGTTCCACGTCTCGTTATTCAGGTGGATCCAGCCATGCATGTGAAAGACGTGCCACAGGATGAAGACCAGGGCGATCCAGGCGGTCGCCCGTTGCAGCGTGTAGCGGATATTGCTGGAGTAGGCGTAGCGGCTCGAGTTCGACCGGCCGGAGCGGATGATCACCACGCCGACGATCGCGTGAAATAAGATCGGCAGAAAGATGAATGTCCATTCGACCAGCGGCAGCGCCGGCCCAAGCGAGTGGATCGTGTCGACATTCTTCTGAAACGACGCCGCCCCTCCCAGCACGCTGGCGTTGGTCAGCAGATGCACCACCATGTACATGCCAACCGGGAGCAGGCCACTCAGCGAGTGGAGCCGCAAAATCAGGAATTCGTGGCGGGCAAAGAACGACGGCGAAGAGGTGGTAGCCACCCTGGGGGTCCCTCGCGTCCACCGGCGCGGGTCGAAACGGCGCCGGATAAGTGATCGGATCAATGGTTGCAGCCCGTAGTATAAGGCTGCGGAAGAGCCTGACAAGGCGGAGCCGCGGGGGCGGAGAACGGCGACCATACGCGTGTGACGGATTGAGTTGGGCGGTCTGGCGAACACAAAGCTGACGATCGGCGATCTTTTCGTCGGATGGTTTCGAACACAGCGGAGTTCTACGTCGGCGGTTTTGCCTCGGCCAAGAGACGTTGCCAGGTCTCGTCCAGTTGCAGGCGGGTAATCCAGCGTTGCAAGTAGGACTCGTCAAGCGTTGCTTGTTGTAACTCGTAGACGCGTAGGGCGTCGCGAAACTGCCGGCCGCCGCCCCCCGAATCGTCGTCCCATTTGAGCTTCATCAAGATTGTATCTTCCGGCGCGGAGACGAAGATTGTCTCGCCTTTAAAATCGATCGACACGCGCCGGCGAAAACGGCTTTGATCGAAATCTCCATCCGTCAGAATCCAGAAATCGACTTTGTCGCCCTGGAGTACGTCGATCACATTGAACATGCCGCGCCGGGCGATTGCCTGCTCCATCGCGGTTCGGTCGACGTAATACTCAGGAGGCGGAAATTCCGCTAGGAGGGCGTCGATTTTGCTGGGCGCCAATTCGACGACTATATCGATGTCGTGTGTCGAACGTGGTTCGCCTTGTAAGCTCGACGCCAGCGATCCGGTCAGCATGTAGGGCGCTTCCATGCGGGCCAGCGCCAGCGCAGTTTTCTTCAGGAGCTCTGATTGCGACATAACGCCAATCGTTCCAGATAGAGGGCGCGCAGCTCCGCTTCGGACTTCTCGGGAAACTGCTGCCGCAGTCCGATTCGGAAGAGCTCTCGCGACAACTCCGAAAGTTCAAACGCCTTCTCTAGTCGCTCGGCCTCGGTCATCGACCGCAGGACTTCCAGGTAGCGAGCGTCATTGGGGCGTGGCTTTTGAGACATGGTCATCGAGCGAGAGAGTGTGGCGAAAAGGAATGACCTGTCGTAACCTTAGGGCTTGTAATTCCATGCTAACATTTTCAGCGCGCGCCAAGTGGAACTCTGCGCCGTTCCGGGGGAGCTGTGGTCGCGTGCGTTTGATCCCCGTCCAATTCGCCGCTTGGCCAACGTTTGTCCTCATGCCCCAGAATCGAGCGGTTTCTGCCGAATTGGCAGAAGCTTGCGGGGGCTGATTTTCCCCACCGCACGCCAGAATTCCCAATTTATCTTGTGGCGTAGACTACCCTTCCGGTATTAACATCAAGGTAGATAGGGCTTTAGAGAGCTTAGCGCCTCCGACTGCGCTCGTCGAAACTGCGTTCGGCGCGGACTCTGGCATCCGAGTTGCTTTATCTACCTGCAACCGCAAGTTGGCGTCGCGCCGGGCGGTTCGAACTGAAGGATCTGCGGCCGTGAACTCGACAATTCCATCCCTGCTCATCACCGATGACGATTACAGCTTCCGCGAAACGTTGCGCGGAGTGCTGGAGCCGCTCGGTTTTCGCACGCTAACCGCCGGCGACGGCGAAGAGGCGCTACGGATCGTGCGCAACGAGGAAGTTCACCTGCTGCTGTTGGACATGCACATGCCCAAGCTCACCGGCCTGGAAACACTCCGCCAGGTCAAGCAGTTCAAGGCGTTGCTGCCGTGCATTATTCTCTCGGCGGCCGCCGACGAGGAGATGATGGAGCAAGCCCGGCGAGAACAGGCGTTTTCGGTCCTCTCCAAGCCAGTCAACCGGCTCAATCTGACCAACCTGATCCGTGTCGCGCTGCGGCGGACGTACAATTGGTCTGTCTGACGTTTTGATTGAGTACTGGCTGATGGAATTCTGGACTGTCTGAGGTCTGCGTGGTCCAGATAAAAGGGCTCGGCTGCCTGAAATCTTGCCTTTGAAGCCCTGAGCGGCAAGTTTCCTCGGTTCCCTGCGGACACGTCGTCGGTTAGCCTGAATTCTTCGTATTGCAATCCCACTCTTACCGGCGCGGCGCCCCATGTTTGTCGATCGGGTCAAAATCCAGATTAACGCCGGCAAAGGGGGAGACGGCTGCCTGAGCTTTCGCCGTGAGAAGTTCATTCCGCACGGCGGGCCAGACGGCGGCGACGGCGGCGATGGCGGCAGCGTCATCATCGTGGCCGAGCAAGGGGTGAATAACCTCGCGGCGCTCACGCATCGCTTCCATTGGAAGGCCGAGAGCGGCACAGCCGGCAGCGGCGCCAATCGACATGGTCGGACCGCCGAAGATCTCGTGCTGCTCGTCCCACCGGGCACAGTGATCATTGACGCCGTGGCCGGGCATATCATCCGTGACCTGGTTCGCTCGGGCGATCGCGTCGTAGCGGCCATCGGGGGTCGCGGCGGCAAAGGCAACTTGCACTACAAGTCCTCCACCAATCGCGCGCCGCGACAATTCTCCAAAGGTCAAGAGGGAGAAACTCGCGAGCTTGTGCTGGAGCTGAAAGTCATCGCCGACGTCGGATTGATCGGCAAACCTAACGCCGGCAAGAGCACGCTGTTAAGCCGCCTCTCGCACGCGCGCCCGCAGATCGCCGCCTATCCCTTTACGACGCGCTATCCCAACCTGGGGATGGTGCAGATCGACGCCGAGCGGCAGTTCGTCTTGGCCGATCTGCCCGGTTTGATCGAAGGCGCGCACGCCGGCGCCGGGCTGGGACATGAATTTCTGCGGCACATCGAGCGGGCCGGGATCCTCGTGCATCTGGTCGAACCGACCCCGATGGACGATACCGACCCACTAGCCAACTACGAGGCCATCCGCAATGAGCTGGCGATGTACGACCCGCGGCTGGCCGAACGCCCGGAGATCCTTGTCGTGTCAAAGGCCGAGCTCCCCGGCGCCGAGGAATTTCGCCAGCGTCTAGCCGAAGCAACGGGTCGCGAACCGCTGCTGCTTTCGGCCGTGACAGGGCAAGGACTCGACACGCTGCTGCAAGCGATCGACGATCAACTTGCCGCCGAACGCTCAGCGGAACGCGTGCCATGAGCGCGACCGGACTTGGCCCGTTCGTGGCCGTCGACGTGGGGAATACCCGCGTCAAGCTCGGGCTGTTTGCCAGCGCCGCTGGCGAGCCTCTTCCCGCGCCGACAAAAAAGCTCGACCTGTTCCCCAAAGATGACGCCTTCGAGCAGATCGGCGATTGGCTTGCGCCGCTGGCGATTCGCGATGTTTCGTGGTGGATCGGGAGCGTCGAGCGCGCCGTCGCGGGACGATTGATCAACTGGCTCCGCGAGCGCGGGGCCAATCGCCTGACGATGCTCGCCTCGGGCGACTTGCCGCTGGTGGTTTCCTTGCCGCGACCTGATCGCGTGGGCATTGATCGGCTATTGAGCGCGCTGGCGGCCAATCAACTTCGATCGCCCGAACAGCCGGCGATTGTCGTCAATCTGGGAACGGCGATCACCGTCGACCTGGTTTCCGCGGCGGGCGCCTTTTGCGGCGGCGCGATCATGCCGGGCATTACCACCAGCGCCCGAGCCATGCACGAATTCACCGACCTTCTGCCGTTGGTCGAAATGTGGAATCTCTCTGAGCCGCCCCTACCGGTGGGAACCGCCACCGACGAGGCAATGCGCGCCGGGCTGTTTTGGGGCGCCGTCGGCGGAACGCGCGAATTGATCGCGCGTCAGAGTGCCGAGTTGACTATTCCGCCGCGGATCTTTTTGACCGGAGGCGCGGCGCCGACGGTGGCCCGATTACTGACCGACGCCGCCGAGCACGTTCCGCATCTCACGTTGGCCGGCGTGGCGCTGGCCGCCGCTCACATCAGCGCGAACTTATGAACGCGCCGATCCAGGTATGCGTGCTCACTCCGTCCGCGCGCGGCGCCGTCGCAACGATCGCGCTCGCTGGTCCGAGCGCTTCGGCCTTGATCGAACGCTGCGTGCAGAGCGCGCGACAGGGCGAGCGTCCGGGCGCACTGCAGGCGCCATCGATCGCGGCGGCGGCGGTCGGCCAGATTCGGCTGGGCGTTTGGGGAAGCGGAAGCGGCGAGCAAGTGGTCGTCTGTCGCCAATCACCCGATCGGTATGAGATTCATTGTCACGGCGGAGCCGCGGCGATCGAGACGATCGTGTCGAGCCTGGTCGCCGCCGGCGCTAAGCGGATCGACTGGCGCGAGTGGGTCGCGGTCGAAGCGCCCGGAAAGATTGCGGCCGCGGCGCTCGTGGCGCTCGCCAGCGCGCGGACAGGACGCACCGCGGCCATTTTGCTCGATCAATATCGCGGCGCACTGAGTGATGAATTGCGCGCGGCGCGAGACGAGATTGCCCGCGGCGATCTGACAACAGCCAAGGAACGCCTGCGCACATTAATAGCGCGCAGTCGCGTAGGCAGACATCTGATCGAGCCCTTTCGCGTCATTCTGGCCGGGCTTCCCAACGTGGGCAAAAGCAGCCTGATCAATGCGCTCGTCGGATACCAACGGGCGATCGTTCACAACGAGCCGGGCACGACACGCGACGTATTGACTGCTCAAACCGCCATCGATGGCTGGCCTGTCGAGCTGTCAGACACTGCCGGCGTGCGCGATTCGGACGACGCGCTGGAACAGGCGGGCGTGGCGCGGGCCCGCGCCGCGTTGCAAGAAAGCGACCTGGTGTTACTGGTTTGCGACGCGTCGACGCCCGGTGGAACAGCGGAAAGCGCGCTGCGCGCGGAATTGCCCAACGCCTTGATCGTGGGGAATAAGTGCGATCTGCTGGGCGACGCCGCCGCAAGTGCGGTGGACGGCGCCATTCTGACCAGCGCGATATCGGGCGCCGGCCTCGATCGACTTCTGGCCGCCATTTCCCAGCGGTTAGTCCCCGAAGAACCACCGGTCGGCGCAGGCGTGCCATTCACGCTCGAACAGATCACGGCCATCGATGACGCTCTCAAAGCAGCCTGCAGCGGCAACGCAGCGCTAGCAGCATCGCGAATGGCGAAATGGACCGGCTAACATTGTTTCGGCGATACGAGGCGCAGGCAATGCCAGCATCATTCTCGTCGGCTTATAAAGAAGGAATCGCTTCGGGGTCTGTCTGCCGCTGCTGGCTTGTCCAGCAGTGATGAACGATCGAGAACTCCTCTCCATTCCACCGACTTGCCGGCCGGACTCGCCGACCGATCTAGACGCAAGCACGATGCTCGCTATACTCACGCGGCTTTTGGCGGCAATCCGCTCGCCCCTGCGCGCGACGCCGCCGATGTAAATTTGCGCCACGGATGGCGCCACGTCTCGCGCCGCTGGCGTCCGCTTGGGCATTCTTCGAGGAGCAACGGAATGGACTCCGCTTTTATTCGCACGACGCTGTTCTTGCTCATCGGCGGCATGTCGCTGGTGCTGACCGTCGAACGGCTGGTTCGCGCAGACGACCAGGAAGCCGCGCAGTCACAGAACAAACCGGTC
>DASXPZ010000592.1:0-3274 GCA_036493275.1 Pirellulales bacterium | reverse complement strand
GGGCGGCTTGGCGAGCGGATTCTTACTGTACGTGATCCGCCAGATGCGGCCGTGGTGCTTGTCGCGGTTCGGATCGCGAATCGAATGCTGCATGTGACCGATCAGCGGATTGAACCAGTCGATCACATACAGCGCGCCGTCCGGGCCGAATTTCAAGTCGACCGGGCGGAAGTTCTGGTCCTTCGATTGCAAAATCGGCGGCACAGGGTCCGCGGCAAAGCCTGATTCTTCTTCGCGCACCTTGTAATTCAGCACGCCGTGGAAGCCGATGCAGTTGTTCAGCAGGTAGTTACCTTGGGCGTCATCCGGAAAATTGCGGCTGGTGACGAACTCGCAGCCCGAGGTGGGCCGCCACTGCATCTTGAGAAATTGCGGCATGCCGCCATGCTTGTGGGGATGGTCGACCTGGCCGGAGAAGGCCGTGCCGTAATAGTTGGCTCCGCCCGAGGCGTCGGCCACGAAGTTCTGTCCCCACCCGTCGTAAAGGTGCCCCCAAGGATTGGCAAAACCGTAAGAGACAAACGTCTCGAACTTGGCCGTCAGCGGCTCGTAGCGGAATACGGCTGCATTCGCCACTCGGGTGGGACCGTAGGGAGTCTCAACGCCGGTTTGATGGAACGTTCCTTCTTGGAAATACAGCGCGCCGTCCTGTCCCCAGGTGAATGCGCTGATCGAATGATGCGAGTCGGCCGAGTCGAAACCGTGCAACACGATCTCGCGCGTGTCGGCTTTATCGTCTCCATCGGTGTCCTTCAGAAACATCAGGTTCGGCTGCTGGGCGAGATAAACGCCGCCGTCCCCCAACTCGATACCCGTCGGCACATGGAGCTTGTCGGCGAAAACCGTGCTGCGGTCGGCGCGGCCGTCGCCGTTGGTGTCTTCGAAGATCAACACCTTGTCGTCGACCGGTGTCCCCGGCAGATACATCGGGTAGGAGGGCATCGTGCAAACCCACAACCGCCCGCGATTATCGAACTCGAACTGCACCGGTTTTTGCAAGTCTGGGAAATCGATCTCCGAGGCGTAGAGATTCACCTCATAACCTTCGGGCAACGTGAAGGCAGCTTTCTCGGCGTCTGGCGTGGTGATCACGATCGGCGCGGTGTAGTTCGTCTCGACTTTGACGAAGTCGCCGGTGTTGCTGTCGTCGATCACCGGGGGCACTTCTTTGCCTTGCGCCACAGCCCAAATGCGCTGGTCGCGGTTATCGATCATTTTGCGGAGCTTGGCGAACTCGGCCGGGAAGTTGACCACGCCGAAGGGCTTCTTGCGGCCGCCATAGATATAAAAGCCGTTCACCGCGCGATAGTCGTACCAGAGTTGCAGGTTCTTTTCGTTCACTTCCTTTTGCAGCTTGGCGAGATCGGTCTTGATCTCGCTCGGGCGGGCGCCGAACAGCGCCCCGTCGATCAGCGCCGCCGCTTTGGCGTCGCCGCCGGCGTTGAGATGAACGCCATTGATCGTCCACGGTTCCTTCGACTTGCCCATCTGCTCCTGCGTGGGAGTGAAGAGATCGACAAAGACAACATTATTTTGCGCAGCCACCTTGGCCATCGCGTCGGTGTAGAGCTTGAGGTTCTGGTTGTTCTTGGCGCCGTCCGGCAATTGGCGGCGATGCAGGTTCTCATGCGCAATCGGCGAGACGAGCACCAGCCGCGGCGGGGAAACGCCGTCGTACTTGGTCGACGTCTTTTCCTTGACGAAGTTTTCCAGGTCGGCGGTGAATTTTGCCAGGCCGGCCGGTCCGCCAAACGACTCGTTGAAACCGTAACAGGCGATGAGCACGCTCGGCTTGTGATCGGTCAGGTTGTGGCCATGATCTTTGAAATCCTGCGAGCGCATCTGGATCGTCAATTCGTCGGCCGACCAGCCGAGATCGCGGACCACCAGATTGAGCATGGGAAAGCGGCTGTAGATCAGAGTCTCAAGATTGCCGTATTGCTGCATCCGCTCGGCCAGCGTGTTGCCGACGATGACGATCCGGTCCCCGTCTTTCAGCGAGAGCTTCGGCTCCTCGGCCTGAGCGATCGTCGCCATCGCCAACAGGGCGATCGTCGTCAGTCCGTTAAGCATCCATTTTGTCCATCGGACGCGGGGGGCTCGCTGAGCTCGTGTCGTTCGTAGCATGCTGACCTTTCCGGGGGCTGTGCGAAGGGGGGCGTTTGTCGTAACAGGAAGCGAGCCCGTGGGCGTCGAATCGCTTCCTGAACGCGGATATCATCGGGTGGGGCGGGAACGATGGCCCGGCGGCGTCCTTCGGCGCCAGTCGAGCCATTGCGGCATGTTCCTATAATATGACCACGCAGGGGGGCGCGATTCAAGGCGCCTGTTGCTTCCAAAGCGCTTGCTCCCGCTTCGCCGGCGCCGCAGAATTGCGGTGTCCGCCCCCTGCGTAATGCAATCTCCGGATAAGCCGGCGCTTACCGAGCGCACAGTTCGCGATCAAAAAACACAGGAAACTCTCAGCGATGCGTCCCATTCGCCCCTGGTTGGCTGTCATTACCGCGTTGGTCGCCCTCTCGGTCTTCCTGACGTGGCCTTCGGATCATCCGAATGGCCCGCTGGCCCAGGAGAAAACCGCCGGAGCCAAACAGCCTGCCCAGCCATCCAAATCCTCGGGCAAGCTGCTGCTCCACGAGCGTCGCCGAGTCGAGACCGCGGCCGGCAGCGGTAAGTTCCGCGTCGAAGAGAGCCAGGTCGAGTGGGATCCGGCCCACACGGCGATCATCGTCTGCGACATGTGGAATCAGCATTGGTGCCAAGGCGCCACAGCGCGCGTGGCCGAGATGGCGCCGCGGATGAACGAAGTGTTGAAAGCGGCTCGATCGGCCGGCGTGCTGATACTCCATTGCCCGAGCGACACGATGAAGTTCTACCAGGACGCACCGCAGCGAAAGCTGGCGCAAGCGGCGCCCAAGGTGGAACTCAAGAAAATGCCCTCGAACTGGTGCCCACAGGCCGAGGGAAAAGAGCCGGCATTGCCATTCGATAATTCGAAGGACCGTTGCGATTGCACGCCGCAGTGCGCGCATGGCAACCCGTGGCGTCGGCAGATCGAGACGCTCGAAATCGCCGAGAACGACGCGATCACCGACAACGACGAAGCGTTCTACCTGATGCGCGCCCGCGACATTCAAAACGTGATCGTGATGGGCGTTCACACGAACATGTGCGTGCTGGGTCGCCCCTTTTCGATTCGCCGCATGACTGCCCAGCGACAGAACGTGGTCCTGGTCCGCGATCTGACGGACTGCATGCACGATTCGCTCTCGCC
>DASXPZ010000591.1:0-2051 GCA_036493275.1 Pirellulales bacterium | reverse complement strand
GTGAGCCCGGCGGCGCTGAACTTGTCGGACATGCTGTGGGCAAGTTTCTCGAGGGCTCGAACATCCATAGCGAAGGGCTCCGGTGCGATCGGCTGCGGCTGGGAGAATCTTGTATTGTCCTGGATTGAATGGCACAATTTCAAGGGCCGAAGTCGGACGGCATTGAGCGTGGAGCAGGGAGCAGGGAGCGTGGAGGCGGGACAGGAAGACCTGGAAACGAAGAGACAAGTCTTTTGCGCGGTTTTGCATGGAGGGAAGGGGTCCCAGTTGGCCGTGCAAAACCGATTGGTTTTGCGCGGCGCGGCGGCGGCTGGGGCCAGCGGGCATGGCGATTGGCGCGATGACGGCGCGCAATATGGTGCGAGTTTACGCAGTTTGTGCATCGTGCAAAACCTCGTTGGGCCAGGTGAGCGGGGTCGGCGCGAGGCGGGATCGCGTGGCCGCGCCGCGCGGATGGAACTCGGCGGCGCTCATCTCCTGATTACATTCTTCCACGATCTTGTCGAAGCTGACGCAGACGCGGGCGAAGGCGTCGGCGTCTTTGACTTCGTCGGCGATAACTTGGGCCGCGCGCGAGAGGCAGGCTTGCAACTGCTTGGGCGTAAGCCGGTGTACGTCTTGGCGGGCGAAGCGTTCCGGGTTGAAGCGTTCCAGGAGCCAGGCGGCGGCGCGCCAGTGATTCTGGGCAGCGCGGCGGAGGGCGTGGAGAGGATTCAGCTCGGCGTTGAGATGGGCTGCGCGAAGTGCTTCGCCAAATTGTGGATTTCGTTCGGCTTCGCGGCGAATTGTGCTGGAGGCGCAACCGATGTAGCGGGCGGCGCTTTCGATGCCGCAGCCCGCGGAAACAAGGGCGCAGACTTCGCGCTGCTTGATCTCGTTGAGCGCGCGGGGGCGGCCACCGGAGTTGGATCGCGGCTCGGCGAGGGTGGCTGCGGCGGACTGCGATGGTTCGGGCTGGGAGATCCCTTCGGGATCAGAATTCAATTGGGGATCGAACGGTGATGGAGTGTCGGTGTTCAAAGTGTGGTCCTCCGAATTTTTCCGTGAATTGGGACGAGCTTGCGCGCGGGCGGAGCGCAATTGGGAATCTTGGACGCTAACAGAAGGCGCGGCCAAAAGCACGACCCTATTTTTGGCCGGGGGCGCCATTTATCAAGTTGCGGGCGAGCCATCTCTGGGCTATACTTTGGCTATACACAACGAGGAGAATCACATGGTCACGAAAGTGCAGAAATGGGGAAACAGTCAGGGACTTCGATTCACGAAAGACGTCTTGCAGGAGGCGCAAATCGACGTCGGCGATGAGGTAACGGTGTCGGTGCGCGGGGGGCGGATTATCGTCGAGCCGCTGACGAAAGTTCGCGGTCGGTACAAGCTCCGCGAGCTCGTGGCAAAGATACCCAAAGCATACCGCGCCGAAGAAGTCGATTGGTGCGAGCCAACCGGCAAGGAGGCCTGGTAAGTGGCCCGCTACATGCCGAAGCAAGGTGATTTTGTCGTCGTGATGTTCGATCCGCAGTCGGGCCACGAACAGAAAGGCCGCCGACCGGCGCTGGTCGTGAGCGGCACCCTGTTCAATCGACACACGGGCCTGGCGATGCTTTGCCCGATAACGAACACGCAGCGCAACTTCCCGTTTCACGTTACCGTGCCGGCCGGCTCGTCGCTTACGGGCTTTATCATGGTCGAGCAGATCAAGAGCGTGGACTATGCCAGCCGGAAGGCGAAGTTCGTTGAGAAGGCGCCTCGGGCGCTGGTCGACGAAGTGCTGGGGATTTTGGACGCGTGTATCTACGACGCGCAATGATTGTGCCGCGGGTCGCTTTCTCGAACGCTAACAGCGGCTCCACTTCGCTCTTTACGTTCTGAGAACTTGGTGTACCGTCTCGGTCGCATCATACGGGCGACTTTAGCTGAGCGATAAAGAATATGTGTTCTGCTACAGGCCGTCGGTGAAATCAATTCGGAATGCATTGTAAGGGATGTCGCAATCCGTTTTGGTGAGCGCAATGAATTGAATTCCTGAAGCGAGTGCGAATTTGTTGCATGGC
>DASXPZ010000590.1:0-7820 GCA_036493275.1 Pirellulales bacterium | reverse complement strand
TTGCCGAGCCCCATCTCGTCGGCCAACAGCGCCGCCTGTCTTGGGTAAAGAAAGGCTACCCCTTCCATCTGAAACGGAAACGGTCGCAATGGAAACTCAAGGCATTGATTTTCGAGCAGCAACTCCAGCGGCGGTTCAAGTAGCACCTGCAAACGATCGGCCAGCTTGATCGAATCGCCCGGCGGCTTTAGGCGTGTGTAACGATCGTGCTTGCGGGCAGGCGCGACGCGCTCGGCGGCCACTTCGATCGGCGTAGGCGGGCCGAGAGTTTCGGCAGTCACCTCTTCAGAGCGACGCGTGAAGAAATAACTGCTTGCCTCGATGCGCGGAATACGGAGCTCGCACGCGTGGACCGCCAGAAAAGAGTCCTCGACGACATTAGCAGCTACCGCTTCGGCGCCGGGCACTCTCAGACCATAGCGATCTCGCAGCGTCGTCGCCGCCGATGATTGTCGCGAGGGCGCAGGTTGCAAAGAGGCCGCGGGAAGTGAAGTCTTAAAGAGGCGCGAAGTGAAAGCCGGCGGCGCTTCGGACGCGGCGCGCCATGAGAAGCCTCCACTGAGCGCGCTCATCGCCCGCCTCGCTGCGACTCGTCGATCGCCGCGCGGATCCGCTCGAACGGCTCGTTGAGATCAAACAAGGCGAGCGCCGCGTCGATCCGATCTTCCACGCCCCGCGCCGCGTCCTCCGGTCGGCAAACCAGGCGATGCGCGCCGCAGCGCAGCGTGTGCCTATTCGCCGGCGCAAGGTGCGCTGAATTCGTCCGAAGAGTTAAGGTCGGCGGAGGGAATTCACCAGCGTTGGGCGTGCCACTGTTGGCTTGTCCAGCAGTGTCGCGTGCGACTGTCGTGCTGCCAGCGTTAATGGCGAGCGGGTCGGTCGGCCTAGTGATCGTTTCGCCCAGCACCAGCCACACAGGCGCCGCTGAATGCTCGGCCGCCGAGAGTGCCGCCGGACGATCGGTGAAAATCGCCGTCGGTTGTTGCTGGCACGCTTGAAATAATGTCCGGCCGATTTGCTCACCGTAGAGATAGGGATCGAGCGTCGGGCCGTAGAGGATTTCTTGCGTGCGGCTGGCGCGGACCGGCGCCGTGCAATGGAACTCCAACGGCCGGGCCTGCGCGTTGAGCAGCAGATAACCCCCTACCAGCCCCTGCGAGGGCTGCTGAACGACTGTCAAAAAACCAAACACCAGCGGTGAGTCAGCGCGTGCGTCACTGGTCATGCGGGACCTGGGAGGATGCGAGGCCGAAGCGGCCGGGAGCGGGAATCGGGCAGGGAGATCGTGAGGGACGTATGGATTGCATCGGGCCGCGGCGCAGCCGACTTTAGACCCAACACATGGTGCTAGCACCGCAAGATTTCCGCCTAAACCGCAAAATGCTCGACTCATCCCCGCCCCACGCTTATACTAAGGGTTCACTCCCAGGGGACAAAAAAGTTATGCAAGACCGCCAGCCAATCTCGCCACTGTTTACCCAAGTTGACATTTCCGCTAGCTCGATCACAGGCCCTCACGCGCACGAGTCAATTGCCGGTCCGCATGCGCATGAGCTGACGGGCGAGAGCGAACAAATTCGTCTGCTGCGCGAACTGGTCGCGTCGCAAGATCGTCAGAACGAACTATTGGAAGAACTGGCGGGCCAGGTCGGCGCCGCGGTCAATCAGTTCGGCGCCGCCGGCCGGCAGCGCACGCAAGAGCTTGCGCAGTGGAAAGAGGCGAACCCAAATCTCGCCCGCGATTGCCGGTCCGCGGCCGAGGCCCTCTGCCGCGTGCAGACGGAGTTCCTCAACCTGCTGACCAACGAGGTCAATGAAAACGCCGACGCTTTGGCCGACGGCGAATTCATGCTGACCGAATTCGTCGATCGTTTTGGCCCACGGCTTGCGCACCTCAATGGCGTGTTGCAAGTTCTGGCCCAACTCAGCAGCGCCACCAACCAGATGAGCGGACAACAGCCGTCGTAAGACAGATCGCCGTGATTGCGATTTGGACGGTTTGGCCGAGATCGTGTCGCTGAGGTTGCGCCTTGCTGGTCGATCTGGTGAATGTCGAGACCGACGACTCGCTCCGGCTCGACGGCGCGTTGCGCTTTGCCGATGATCTCTCAGCAGCGGCTGACGAATCCGCGCAGCAGCTCGCGCAGGATGGCGCGGCCCTGGGCGTTGACGCGGTCCTGATGTTGCACGGCGCCGGCGGAAATTTCTACAGCTCGACGATGATGGCCAGTCTCGCCGGCCGCTTTGTCTCTCTGGGCATTGCGGCGCTCATGGCCAACACGCGAGGGCACGACGGCATCAGCACCACCACGGCGCCCGTCGGCCGCCGCGTGCAAGGCGCCGCGTACGAACGGGTCGACGCCTGTCGGCACGACGTTAGCGCATGGCTCGGCTGGCTTGAATCGCGCGGATACCGGCGGATCGGTTTGCTAGGGCACAGCCTGGGAGCAGTGAAGGCGATCTATTCGCAGGCGCACGACGCGCGCCCGCGCGTTGCCTGGCTCGCCGCTCTTTCGCCTCCCTGCCTGGCCCACTCACGTTCTTTGTCCGATCGCCGCGGCGCGGAATTCGCCGAAGATTTTGCTCGCGCCACAGAACTCGTTCGCCAGGGGCGCGGTGAGTCGCTACTCGAAATTCGTTTTCCGATGCCGTATGTCGTTTCGGCCGAAAGCTATGTGGACAAGTACGGCCCGGAAGAGCGCTACAGCATATTGAAGCACATCGATCGCGTTGCCTGCCCAATCGTCGTTTCGTACGGCAGCGCCGAATTGCCGACGAGCGCGGCGTTTCGAGAGATGCCGGAGCTGTTGCCCGCGGCCGCGCCACAGGCTCGCCTGCAAATCACGCTAGTCGCCGGGGCCGATCATTTTTATACCAGCCTGCACGCCGAGTTGTGGGCAAGGTTGGAAGCGGCGCTGCGGCGCGTGCTGGGCTAGAGATCGCTCAGTGAGCCGCACGGCGCTAGCCGCGGTTTCTTCGTGTTTCGGCGTTACCTCACGACCACCCGCGGCTAACGCCGTGCGGCTCAGACAAAGAAATCGCGGCCATTCGGCGCCTGCACCTCAAAAACGCTCGCACAGGCCATGGCGAGGATGTTAAGCTATCGGCCGGCGCCAAACGGGTCGGGAATCTGCTTCTGGCCCGCATGGCGTGGACCGCCTGCGATCGACGAGGAAACCGTGATGGCCAAGCCCTACTGTGCCGGACCGCTGCGACGACGCGAGTTCTTGCGCGCCGGGACATTGGCGCTTGGCGGGTTGGGACTTGCCGACCTGTTGCGATTGCAAGCTCGCGCCGCGGATGCGCCTCGCGATACTTCGGTGATTCTGTTCTGGATGTGGGGCGGCCCCAGCCAGTTGGAAACCTACGACTGCAAGCCGAACGCGCCGAGCGAATATCGTGGACCCCTCCGGCCGATTCAGACTACCGTGCCGGGCATGGAAGTCTGCGAAGTCTTCCCACTCCAGGCCAAGCTCGGCCATCGCGTTTCGCTGGTGCGATCATTGCATCACAAGATGTCTTCGCACAATGATGGCTCGATCGAACTGCTGACCGGCAAGACTCCGGCCAAAGAAGACGTCACGTCCACAGCTCGCAGCGATCACCCCGACTTCGGCATGATCGCCAGTCGTTTGCGCGGTCAGCCGGCCGACGGGCTGCCGCGCTACGTCGGCGTGCCGCGCGTGCCGTTCATGGTGCAGCCTACTTACTTGGGAATGGCGCACGCCGGATTCGCGGCGGGAGATCCGTCGGTAGCGAATTATCGTCCCAAGAATCTCACGCTCGACGCCGGCATCGGTGGCGAACGCTTGGACGATCGGCGCGGACTGGTCGCGCAGTTGGACCGCTATCGCCAAGCAGCTGATCTCAATGGCGCCGTCGAAGCCACGGATCAATTCCGCCAGCAGGCCTTTCAACTTCTCACCAGCACCGCCGTGGCGGACGCGTTCCATCTCGACGCCGAGAAGCCCGCCACGCGCGACCGATACGGCCGGCATCTGTGGGGGCAGAGTTGTCTGCTTGCGCGGCGATTGGCCGAGGCCGGCACGAGCGTGATCACGATCGACGCTCTCTCGCCCGTCCCCGGCAACCCGATCTACTTCAGTTGGGACGATCATTCGAATCCGCTGACCGGCTGGAACCTGGAAGGCGCCATGCGCTGGCGGGCGCCGTTTATGGACCAAGGGCTTTCAGCGTTGATCGAAGACATCTATGCCCGCGGGCTCGATCGCAAGGTGCTGGTCGTCGCCGTCGGCGAGTTCGGCCGCACGCCGCGACTTTCGAGCCCGCAAGGCGTGTTGGGTCGAGATCACTGGCCGAGCGCGCAGGCGGCGCTCATTTCCGGCGGCGGGCTGCGCATGGGACAGGTCATTGGCGCGACCACGTCGAAGGCCGAATATCCGGTCGAGCGACCGCTGACGCCGCAGGATCTGCTGGCGACGATCTATCGCCACCTGGGGATCGACCCGCGAGAAACGCTGCACGACTTTGGAGGGCGGCCGGTCGCGGTTCTGCCGGATGGCGAACCGATCCGCGAGTTAATCTGAAGCGCTAAGCCGCGCTGGCGAAAGTCGACGCGCGAGCGTTAGAGTCGCTACGCTAGGAGAATTCATGGCCACAGAGGTCACCGAGAACACCGAGAGGAGAAGATCCTCACGGGCGCCGTTTAGCGAGTTGCATCCCGTTGAGCCGCGGACTAGAGGAGAGTTGAATACTCCTCCCTCTTCCTCGGTGACCTCTGTGACCATTATGTCTTTTGTGGCAAGTTCAGCTGATACGCCTGCACAGAAGTGAGCACGCGTTCATTGCACGCGCGGCCCGGCGGCGATCGTGACTTCTTTCGCCAGGGCGGCGAGCAGCGGGCGAACTCTCGTCAGCATGTCGGCATCGGACGGAACCTGGCCAATGATTTGGTAGCGCCCGGCGTCGATTATCGCGGCCAGTTCGCTTGCGCATTGCCGCAATTCACCAGTAAGGGCCGCGTTTTCTTCGGTGTTCAACTCGTGGCGAACGAGTTGCGTTTCCTTTTCGGTCCGGCGGCGGTCGAGGGCTATCAGCCCTCCGCGCTCCGCTTTGTAGAGGCGACCGTGCGCGTAGGCCCTGCGCAGCTCTCCCGCGGTATTGAAATGCCAGGCGGGCTCTTCACCGAAATAAAGGCTGGCGGCGCCGTCGCGGCGAAAGCCGATCACGATCCGTTGTTCGGCGTCTGAGACCGCAAGCGCGATCTCGATCCGCTCGACAAGCGCCGTCGCCTCGGCCAGCAGATCTTCTTTTTCGTGTTCTTGTCGCGCCATGAATAATCGACGTTGCGGAACGGCATTCGCGCCATTGGACATGGAACGACAAACGGCGCCGCTTTGCTCGGCGGGAGCCTCGCACTCCCGTCTTTCGACGAGGCTCCCGGTTCTTAACGACGCCGCTCGTCCGCGCGGAGTTAGATCAAGGCCGGCTTAGCCTTGCTGGCGGTTGCGATAGCGGGCGCTGACGCGATCAAGCAGCGCGCGATCTTCGTCCGAGAGGGCGTCTCGTCCCAGGTCGTGCAGACGGGCCAGCACGTCGTCGACGCGCTGATCGTCCTGCTCCTCGATCTGTTTTTGACGCAGTCGGCGGGCCTCGCGACGATTGTCGAGCCACTGCCGCATCAGGCCTGGCGATCGGCGGGGGATGGCGTCGAAATTCTTTTCCAGGCTGGTATAGCCCTGCGAGAAATCGTAGCCCAACAGCCCATCGTCCGTTTCCCGATCGTGCAGTCGTTCCGACTCTTGCTTGGCGCTGAAGTAGAACAGCACCCCCAACAGCGTCAGAGGAAGGACGGCTTCAGGATAAACCTGCTGATACATCATCACCCCGGCCGTGACGCAGATCGCCAGCGCCGTGAGCTTGGCCACCATTGCCACCATCGTCACGGCCGTCCGGTAACCCTTCCGCTGCCAGATCAAAGAGCGCAACACGCGACCGCCGTCGAGTGGATAGGCCGGCAGAACATTGACCATG
The DNA here is from genome assembly GCA_036493275.1 of Pirellulales bacterium. GTDB lineage: Bacteria > Planctomycetota > Planctomycetia > Pirellulales > JACPPG01 > JACPPG01. The sequence continues at coordinate 1,826 of DASXPZ010000590.1, read as the reverse complement.
GTCAGCAGCCAGTTGACCCACACGACCAGTTGCAGGCAATAAACCCAAGTAACGTGCTCCGGAGGCTGCGGCGACCGGAGGGGATTGAGCACCGCGCGCAGATCCTGGTGCATGAACAAGAGCGGGATCACCGCGACGACCGCAATGCTCATGTTCACCAGCGGTCCGGCGGCCGCAGTGACCATTTCTTCCTGCGGCTGGTGCGAAAGATTGATCGGCGCCAGGCCTCCCAGCGGCCAGAGCACGATCTGATCGACGCGGCCGTCCATCTGTCGCGCGGCAATGCAGTGCCCTACCTCATGCGCCAACACGCTGAGAAACAAGATCGTGAGCGTGATCGCGACGTCGACCAACAATTCTTTTTGCGGGTCCTTGTCGATGCTCATCGAGAGCGCGACGACGACCAAGAGAACGAAAAAGACGTGGAGCCGCACGTGAATGCCGAACCAACGTCCCAGCGGCAGATTCCATCCGACAAGATCGCGCATCGCACCAGCCGAAGCTAGAGAGGCCGTCCACAAGCGGGGCGGGTTGGACCAAGGCGCCACAACGTTTATCTTATCAGTGCTCTTGTGGCCAATCAAATCTTTTGATCAGGTGGGATTGTAGTGGAAGAATCGGAAATCCTGCTTGAAACCCGCAGATTTCGCGTCTTGCGACGGACGCACACCCTGCCCGACGGCCGCCAGCACGCGCGCGAGGTGATCGAACACCCCGGCGCGGTGGGTATTGTGCCGATGGTCGACGACGACCACGTCTGTTTGATCCGCAATTTTCGGGTCGCGGTGGGACGCTGGCTGATCGAAGTCCCTGCCGGCACGCTCGAGCCCGGCGAGCCGCCGCTGGTCACCGCCTCTAGAGAATTGATCGAAGAGACCGGCTTCCGAGCCGGACAGATCACCCCCTTGTGCGAATTGCTCTTCTCGCCCGGCATCTTGCACGAGCGGATGCACCTCTTTCTCGCCACGCAACTCACGCCGGGCGAAACCCGCCTGGAAATCGGCGAGCAAATCGAGCGGCTGATCACGCCGTGGGAAGAAGCCCTCAGCATGATCGAGCGCGGCGAAATCGAAGACGCCAAGACGGTGGCTGCGCTGTTGTTCTGCGACCGCTGGAGGAGAAAGACGAAGTAGTTTCACGCCCCTTCTCCCGCCGGGAGAGGGTGGCTCGCGGAAGCGAACCGCACCCAGAGGTTACCCGGGGGCGGCGCGACTGATCTCAACTAGTTGAAAAGTCCTGACTCGCTCCAACCCTCATCCCGGCCCTCTCCCAGTGGGAGAGGGGGAAATGCAGGACACTTCTCACACTGGGAGAAGGTGTCGCACGAAGTCTGACGGATCGGTCGTTCCGCCTGCGTCCCTTCACTTGCTGCGCAATCGGATTGATTTCGGCCCCAGCCATTCGTCGGACGATTCGTCGTAGCCGTCGTAGCGAATCAGGTGCAGGCCGTACCACGCTTTTAGCACCGTGCCGGGATACCACAGTCGGTCGGTCTCGGAGCGGGATTCGACCTTGTCTCCTTCGGCGTATTGCGGCGGGGTGTAGGGACGAACGCGATCGGGCCCGACCCATTCGTCCCACGAGTTATCGAAGTTGGCGTAGTGGACCTTGACCTGGTCGCCTTTGACGTCGATCGTTTTGGCCTTGTACCATTTCCCTTCGGACTTCACTTCGACGCGCAGCCCGACTCGCGGCTTTACTTCGTTTTCGACTTCGGCCATCACGGCCCGCCGCGGAAATCGCTCGTTGGCCAGGAACATCGACTTTTGCCCTTCCATGAACGCCAGTTCCAGTTCGGTATATCGCGCCATTTCGTCCAGCTCGAT
>DASXPZ010000589.1:0-7436 GCA_036493275.1 Pirellulales bacterium | reverse complement strand
GCTTTCCCTGGATGGGCCTGTTCTTTACGCTGTTTGTCGTCCTGCCGGGCTTCTTCGTTTTTGTGATGATCGTTGGAGCCATCGCCTCTTTGACCGGCGCGCAAAACCTTGAGGAGCACCACGTCTCGGGCCCGAAGCACTCGTTGAACAAGATCGCCATCATCACCGTCGACGGCGCCATTCTCAACGGCGAAGGGTACGTCAAGCATCAGATCGACGCCGTGAGCGAAGACGATAACGTGCGGGCCGTCGTCCTGCGGGTCGATTCCCCCGGCGGGAGCGTGACTGCCAGCGACTATATCTATCATCACCTCTGCAAGCTGAAAGAAGACAAGGGAATCCCGCTTGTCGTCAGCATGGGAGGGATGGCGGCCAGCGGCGGCTACTACATCTCGATGGCCGTCGGCGATCAGGAAAATTGCATCTTCGCAGAGCCGACGACGTGGACCGGATCGATCGGCGTGATCATCCCGCATTACAACATCGGCGGATTGTTGAAGCATTGGGACATCGAAGAAGACTCGATCAAGAGCGGGCCGCTGAAAGAGACGGGCACGATCACTCGCGCGATGACGCCGGAAGAGAAGAAAGTGCTCGAAGAACTGGTCGCGAGCAGCTTCGCGCGGTTTCAGTCGATCGTCAAATCAGGCCGTCCGAAATTCGCCGCCGATCCCGCCGCCTTGGACAAGCTAACCACCGGACAGGTGTTTACGACGGAACAAGCGATCGCCAGCGGGCTGGTCGATAAAGAAGGTTTCGTCGAAGCCGCGGTCGACCGCGCGGGGGAATTGGCCCATCTGAGCAAGAGCGACTACCAGGTTGTGAAGTTCAAGAAGCCGGCGGGGCTGCCGGGCTTGTCGTTCGCCGAAGAGGCCCGCGGGCCGGATCTCAGCGCGCTGGTCGATCTGGCGTCGCCACGCGCGTACTACCTGTACACGTTGCTGCCGGTGCTGATGAACGGCGGCAAGTAGGATCGTCGACACCAACCCGAAGCGCCAGCGAGGGGGAAGCGGAGAAGAGCCCTCGCTTGCGCTTCGGGTTAGTGTGGTCGCGTGAATCAGCCAAAGCTAATTCGTTTGTCGAATTAACCTATCAGCTTGATGCGGCGGTTCTCCGGAGTTGGGCTCGCTGGCGTCTACTCTGTTGACGCCCGGCCCATTTCCGGCGGTTTCGCCCGCAATTCGCGGCGTTTCTAGCTCTTCCGCCCTGCCTCGATAGGCGAATAGCCACAACGCGCTCACCGTAGCGAGTCCTGTCGCGATTGCGATTGGAATCGCTTCGGCGCCAAACCACCAGTAGGCGGCGATCGGCAGCAGCGCGAGCCGCGCGTATTCGGCGCGGCGCGCCCAGCCTTTATTCTCAAGCAGCCCGCCAAGGTTGGCCAGCGACCCTAAGACGAGCGCCGCTGGTCCAGCGATCTCGCGCAAGGCGACATTACTGTCTCCCATCGTCAGCACCATGACGCCGAGCGCCAGGACCAGCACGAACTGCGCCAGGACATACAGACTCATCCCCAACGGCAGCCGCGGATCGTACTTCACCAACTCCTCGCGGGTGATCTCCTTTGCCCTGGGGCGTTCTTCCAATCCCGGCGGAGTCCAGCCGAGCGGCATGAACCAGATTTTGAATTTGTCGCGCCAGCGCGGCGCGCGCCAGGCGTCTTCGGCCAGCTCGGCCCAATAGTGGAGGTTGGCCCATAGCGGGTTCCAACTTCGCAGCGGCTTGGTAATTCCGTAGACCGGCCGCTCTTCTTCTTTCTGGTAAGTGCCGAATAGCCGGTCCCAAATGATGAACATGCCGGCGTAGTTTTTGTCGAGATATTTCAGATTGCGGGCGTGATGCACGCGATGGTGCGAGGGCGTGTTGAAAACCCATTCCAGCGGTCCCAGCCGGTCGATTGCCTCGGTGTGAATCCAGAACTGATAGAGCAAGTTCAGGGCCGACATCGCCAGGTACCACTTCGGCGGAAAGCCCAGCACGGCCAGCGGCAAATAAAAGATCCAGGCAAAGCAGCTTTCGAACGCGCTTTGCCGCAGGGCGACCGCCAGGTTGTATTCTTCGCTTTGGTGGTGAACGACGTGCGTCGCCCAGGGCGCCGCGTACTCGTGCGCGATCCGATGGAACCAATAAAAGCAGAAATCAACTCCCAGCATCAGCGCGCCGGCGGCGATCCACTTGGCGGCCGGGGGCGCCGACTCGATATCGAACAATCGCGCGTGCGAAAACAGGTAGAGATAGCCGGCAAACAGCAGCGACTGCAAAAAGATCCCCACCACCTGGTCGATCACGCCGCAGCTCAGATCGTTGATCGAGTCGTTCAGTCGGTAGATCTGCTTGCGCTGGACCAGGCCGACGAAAAACTCGACGCCGATCAGCAGAAAGAAAAACGGCACCGCGTACGTGATGTACGGAATGTCCGAACCGAGGAGCTTGTCGACGAGCGTGGACATGGCAATCCGCAGCAGTGGTTTAGCCCAATGAGTCAGCCCGCGGGATCGAGCAACCATTGGACGAACGAAACGCGGGCCGGTCATCCTTCTCAGCGACGCGCGCCAGCAACCGTTCGGCGGACAAGCTGAACGTTTTGGGTAAACGAATCCGGCGTCCGGGGCCAGTCGCGGGGGCGATCACGAAAGCTGATCCTTCGATTCTCCGGCGGAGAGCCCAACAGGTCAACTCCGACTCCTCCTGCTGTTGACGCAATAGGGCGAACTGGTCAGGCTGGTAGCAGTCCGGGGAAGTATCCCCGGACTGCATGAATCGAAGGATGCGATCTCAAAATAGCGACGAAAGTCGTTATTTTGCGAGCCGTGAACAGCTTGGCTGCGAACTTGGCGAGGAGGAAGAATGCCACGATGGCATTCTTCCGCGGACAGGTAGGAGCGCCAAGAAGTAGGAACTGGCGATTTTCCAGGAGTACGAACGTGTACGCGACCTCGCTTTTAGTGTGCGCCATTCTGGCGCAGGCCCCAACCGCGCCGGAGCAAACCCAGCCCGCCGCTGCGCAGACTCAACCCGCCACGGCGGAGACACCACCGGCCCCAATCGCCGAGTCTGCCGGGAGCGCTCCGGCCGAAGGAGCGCGCAGCGCGAAGGGGCCAGCCTCAAATCCGGCGGGCAAATCGGGCGGTTACGACACGCCTGCGCCCCCATTCGAGGCTGGAACGCAAGAGACACCCAGTTCGCCGCTCAATACTTCCGGCGCCGCCGCCAAGGAATCTGCGACGGAGACTCCGCCGGCTGGCCAGCAAGGCGTTGAGCCTGCTCGAAAACACGCCGCCGAGGGACAGGGCGCTGGCGAGCGCGCCGAGCCGCCGATCGACAAATCGTTGGTGCCGGTTCAGCCGCGATCTTCGCTGAAGAATCTGCCCAGCGAGGTGCTCAATAACGCGATCGCCCTGCCCGAGGGGAGTCCGATCTCCGGTCGTCCGATGAAGCTTGTCGACGCGCTGCGTCAGGCGCCCGATCGAACAGCGCAGCGTCGCGCGACCGAGGATTACTGGAAACTGGTCGAAGCCTTGGCCGGTTATAACTTTGCTTGGGATGAATACAGTCAACTCGAACGCTTGAAGCCGGCCACGAAGCCGGAAGCGGAGTCCACGCCCGACGAGCAGGTGATGCACACGCGGATGTCCGCCTCGAAGGCCCGCCTCCACGACGCGGAGCGAGCGATTATCAATGCCCAATACGACTTGGCCGCCACGATCAAGCTACCGGCCGGCCAGCCTTTGCCACTCGCCAGCGATCCGCCCCATGTCGGCCCGTACAACACGCTCCTTTATGACTTGTATCAGAAACAAGGAAAGATTCCTCCGCCGCGCGCGGTGCTGCTCGACCGGATCTTGCCGATTCGCCGCAGCGCCGTCGACGCCCGCGCGAGCGCCGTGCAAGCCGCCACCGACGCCCTCGACGCGGCCGAAGAAGCGCACTACGCGGGACGCGCGGATTTGAAACTGGTGTTGTCGCTGATTGACGACCTGATATTGCAGCGTCGCGCCTTCATCAGCGACGTTCGCGCTTATAACAACGAGATTCTTGAATACGTGATGGGAGTCTCGCCTCCTCCCGGCGGCGCGCCGGCGCTGGCCTCGATGCTGATTCTTCCGACGCCGACCGCGGGCGCAAATTCCGGAGTCATTGTGGCCGGCGGCGCGACGACTGGCGCCACTGCCGGCGCGGCGGGCGCCATCGAGCGTGCCGGTTACAACTCGCCCGTCGAGCAGCCGCCAGGAGCCGTGACCGGCGCCAACAGCCCCGCAGCGACGGGTTCCGCACAGCCCTCTGCGGCAAGGCAAAACGGCGCAAGCCCGCCTAACGCAGCGCCAGCAGCCGCCACGCAAAAGCCGGGCGAACCGACGTTGGCCCCTCCGCGCGGCGCCCCCGATCGTCGCGAGCCGGGCAAGCTGCCGATTGACGAGCCTCCGCCACCAGCCGCCAACTATCGAGCTAATCGTCTTCAAACAGGCGTCGGCGAAGAGCCGACTGCGAATGCCGCCGCGGAACAGAATCTCGTCGCGGACCCCGCGGCTTCGCAAGACCACAGTTTGTATCCTGCCTTGTTGCGCATGCCTCCGGATGAGCAGGCCAAACATCTGGCCTCGATTCTGTTCTGGCAACCGGCGGACGGCACGCCCGATGTCGCTCCAATTTCGCTCGCTGAGTATCTCGCGGGGATTCGACCCGAGGGGCGCAAGACGGCGCTGGCCGCTTATTGGAGCGCGCAGCGGATGGCCGCCATTCGAGGCGCGCTGGTGGCGCAAGTCGAACAGTTCGATTCGCTCGATCAAGAATTGCAGCGTTCGATCGCGACGCTCGATCCCGCCGCTCCGCTACTGGTGCGGGCGGCGCGCTCGGCGGCCGAGGCCGACGCGCGACGCGCCGAGGCCGAATGCAAAGCGGCGCAGTGGGACCTGGCGATGCGAATGGGTCGTCCGGCGACCGGCGCCTGGCTGGCCCCCGCCACCACGCCCCACGCCGGCGGCTATCGGCTGAACGTGGAGCAACTCCCGGCGACTCTGCGGGAATCAAGCGAGTGGCAACGCCTGGCGGCGAACATTTCCCGTCGAGCCCCCACGTTTTGCGACCGCGCGGCGGCCGTGGTCGGGTCCGACAAAACCCGATCGGACGAGGTGACGCACACCGGCGGAACGCTGGCCGGGGCCGAACAGGCGGCGCTCGCCATTCACGCGCAAACCGGATACACGATCGCGTTCGCCGAGGAGCTGGCCGAGTATAATCGCGAGTTGGCGGACTACGCCCTGTTGGTTTTGCCCGCCGCGATTCCTACCCCGACGCTGGTGCAAGCGCTCGTGCTGACCAAATAAGAACCGAAAACCACAACGAGCAGGGACGCGCGACAGCCGGAAATTTTTGCGATGTTGGGTGGGATGGAAGAAATCGACGTCACGCGCGGCGCTCAAGGTTCCGCTTCTTTTCCCAACGCGCCGGTCGCGTGGCGCCCCTTATCAATCGGGAATGTGATCGTCGATCCGCCGGTGTTGCAGGCGCCGATGGCCGGCTTCACCAACTACGCCTATCGCCAGATCGTGCGCGATTTCGGCGGCGCCGGGTTGCAGGCGACCGAGATGATTAGCGCCCGCGGTTTCATCGCCCAGGATGAGCGCGAAGGGGAATTCCCCGACCGGCTGTGGGGCGTGAAGGAAGAAGCCCGCCCGCTGGCCGTGCAGATTTGGGACAACGATCCCGCCACTTTGGCCGCGGTCGGCGCGCGGCTGGCGCACGAATTCAAAGTCAGCGTGGTCGACATCAACTTCGGCTGTCCTGTCAAGCAAGTCACCGTGGCCGCGCACAGCGGGTCTTACCTGTTGCGCTATCCGGATCGGGTGGGAGCGATCGTCGAGCGCGTGGCCAAGGCCTGCGCGCCGACTCCGGTAACCGCAAAAATTCGCTTGGGTTGCACGCGCGACTGCATCAACGCCATCGACGTCGCGCAGGTGATCGAGTCAGCCGGAGCCGCGGCCCTGACGGTGCATGGCCGCACCGCGCAAGATTTCTTCAAAGGATCGGCCGATTGGGACAATATCTCGGCGATCAAGCCTCATCTGAAGCGGATTCCGCTGATCGGCAACGGCGATCTCGACTCGCCCGAGAAAGTGGTCGAGGCGCTGCGACGCTACGACGTCGACGGCGTGATGATCGCGCGGGCGGCGCTCAGCAAGCCGTGGCTGTTTCGGCAAGCGCAGGCGGCGCTCCGCGGCGAAGAGATTCCGCCCGAGCCGACGCTCGAAGAAGAACGGGCCTTATTGCTCCATCACTACGGCCTGGTGGTCGAGCGCTTCGGCGCGGCAAAAGCGACGATCTTGATGCGCAAATACGCCTGCTGCTACGCACAAGGCCGATCGGGCGCCCGCGAATTCCGCACGCGCGTCTCGCAAGTAGCGACGGCGGAAGAATTCCGCGGCGTAGTGGAGCATTATTTCCCGCGCGATGTGGCGGCGCCGGTCTAGCCACAGTCGATCACACAACTTACCAAGGCCCTACTGATGCGCCACCTGTACAGCGCAAAACCGACAACAGTTCTTCAGGTGTATACCCAGATCCAAAAGTACTGCGTTGCTCGTTGCGTAATCGGCGGAAGCTACACCCAAGAGCCGTATAAATTCGACTTCTTTAACATTTTTCATAATGCGTACCGCAACTGACATTGCGGTGCTTGGGCGGCGAGGAAATACGCGACTGCATCTCGCAAGAGTAAGACGCCACGAGAAACTCCTGCGGAGTATTGCGTAACGGGTGAATCGTTGCGCAATTATCTACGCAACCATTGGGAGCACGCGAGAAGTGAGCGAAAGATGATCGCTGACCTTGTGGAATGGTGGGACGCTTGGGTATACGCTTGGGACGCTTCGTCCGTTTCCGTTCCCCGAGCCCGCTTTCGCGGACGCATGGAAAAGAAGTCGAAAATTTAACGATCAGCGGCAAAATTACCCAATCACGGAATCTCGTAATCCGGAGGAGCGTCCAGCACTCCTGCGCCGATGGCGGCATGCTCAAGCCCGACATGCCAATCGCAATCCATCCCCATCCAATCTTGGGAGGCGCCGACAATGCCCCACGGATACTCAGGCCCAAATCCCTGATCGCAATAGACCAACCGCAATTTCCCATCCTTTGAAAATCCAATCAACCAGCATTGAAAACGCTCGTCTGGCGCCCCATAGCCCCATTTCAGACTCAATGGTTGTGGGGAAACCAACCGTTCCTTCAGCGCCTCGCGGCGCGAAGGGTCAACAATCGTCAGCAATTGAATGTCGACTAATTGTCGAATGTCACGTTCATTGGTCATTGCTTACAGTGCGCCGGTTCGCTCTACAATTGACGTCGAAGTTAATCGAAACTCGACGAGCCCTCGCACAAACTTAAGCGTTTGAGTATTACGTTCGCATCACCAGCACCGGGCAATGGGCCAGGCGGAC
>DASXPZ010000588.1:0-3560 GCA_036493275.1 Pirellulales bacterium | reverse complement strand
ATGCGGAAGTAGGCTTGAGACCTGAGGCTCGAGGCTCGAAGAGGATACTCAGTAGATTTCGCACGCCGTGCGTGACAATGGAGCTGCTGACGCTCGACGTAGATGGTGACACTACAACTGCGCGGTCGCCCTTCTTCAGAGATACCACTTAGCGTCGTCCGAAGCAAACCAGGCACATGTCGTCGCTCTGATTATGCCCGTCGACAAAGCTCTTCACGTCTTCCAGCAACAGCGGGCCGAGCTTGGCGACTCCCACGTCGGGCACGGTCAGGTGTTGTTGTAGACGCTCCAGCCCGTACAACTCGCCGGCGGCGTTCATCGCCTCGCTGAAACCGTCAGTGAATAACGTCAGGCAATCCCCCTGGGCGAGCGGAATCGTGAACTGATCGTACTCGAAGTCCGCGTCGACGCCGAGCGGCACGCCCGATTGCTCTTCGCCGATCGGCTCGACCGTGCCATTGCGATGGCGAAGGTAAGGCGCCATATGGCCGCCGTTGACGATCGTGAGCTCGTTTTTCTGCGGATCGAGCACGCCGATGATGACGGTGACGAACCGGTCCTCCCAGCCGCTGGCGCAAAACGCCGCGTTAAGCCGGTTGACGGCCGTCGCCAGCCCGGACTCGCTGGCCAGGCAAAAGCGCGCCTCGCTCGAAAGCTTGGCCGTCAGCAGCGCGGCCGAAATTCCTTTGCCCGATACGTCGGCCAGCACGATGCCGATGCGCTGGCCAGAGAGCATGATGTAATCAAAGTAGTCGCCGCCGACGTGGCTGGCCGCCTTGTAGAAATCGAAGAAGTCGTAGCCTTCGACCTTAGGGGGCGCGCCGGGCAAAAAGCCCTGCTGCACTTTATGCGCCAACTCCAGGTCTCGTTCCATGGCGCGCTGGCCCAACTGCCGCTCGTGCAGTTGCGCGTTCTCGATGGCGATGGCCGCTTGCGAGGCGACGCTGGCCAGCACTTCCAAGTCGTCCTGTTGAAAGCGGCTCCCTTTATCGAGCGTGTCGATCTGGATCGCGCCGAGCGCGCGCCCCGTGCTATCGACCAGGGGCGCGCACATCATCGAGCGGATGCGGAACTCGGCGATGCTCTGGCTGCTATCGAAGCGGCCGTCGGTGGCGGCGTCGGCCGACAGGATCGCCTCCTTCTTGGTCATCACTTCCTTCATGATTGTGCGGCTGATACGAGGCGTCTCGTCCGAGTCGGCCCGGCGATGCTTGACCGCCTTCGGCACCAGCCGGGCATTTTCCGATTCTTGCAGCACAACAAATCCGCGATCGGCCTGCAAGAAGACGCGAAACAGACTGTCGAGGATCTTCGGCAACACCTGGTCGAGCGAGAGCGCCGACGCCAGGCTCTGATTGATCTCGAGCAGCGCCTTGAGCTTGGCTTCGGCGTTGACGGTAAATCGCAGCCCCTCTCGGCTCGAACCGACGTCAACCTTGCCGACGACCGTCGATCCGATTCCCCCTTCCACGTCGTCGACCATTTCGGCCAGGGAAGTCAAACGCCCGACGCCGGGCGCCTGCGATTCGGTCGACTTGGGACTCGGCGCCTTCGTGTGAAACGTGAACAGCAGATCGCAGATTTTGATGCGATCGTTTTCTTCCAGCCGGTGCATCTCGTGGACTTGCTGGCCGTTGACGAACGTGCCGTTCCGGCTTTGCAGATCCTGTACGAAGAAATCGGGGCCGACCATCAGGATCTGAGCGTGCTGACGACTGATGGCGCCCACGTCGAGCACGATGTCGCAATCCGGATGTCGCCCGAGAATCGACTTTTCTCGGTCGAGCTTGAATTGCTGCCCGGGGGTGGGTCCCTTGAGAACTTGCAGTAAGGCCATGGTGGAGGCAATCGGCCAATGCGAGAGAGTTCCGTCTCCACGGCGGTTCATCTTCGGCGGAACCGGCGCGGCGCAACACCGGCGAAATGCCGGCGACTGGATGCGATTCTACGCTTGCCGAGCGAGGGGAGTCAACGCCCCGGCGCGCCGGCCTTCGAAGAGCCGCGAATCGCTGGCGCCGCGGATATTCACCCCAGATTACACCGAACAACCCGATCGGAATCGATCCGTTCTACACGCCACGCCACACTGCGGGACAAGCCAGCAACGGCGCCAAAATGGGCCGGCGCGTTTCCGGAATCCCCTCGCGCAAGCGTCGTGCGCGGCGCAATGAGCGGATAGAATGACGCGCCGCCGCAAACGGCTTGCTCGCAGCGCAACCGGACGCCCACCGCCGCTGCGGTCGCACACTCCTACGTTTTGCCCAAGGAACAGCGCATGCCTAAGATCGGCGTCGGACTGGTTGGAAGCCAGTTCATTACCACGCAGCATTATGAGGCGCTGATGCCTGTGCCTGACGCCGAGGTGCTGGCCGTGGCCTCTCCGACGATCGAGCACGTCCGCGGCTTTGCCGAAAAGCGCCGCATACCGCATTGGTTTGTCGATTATCGCCAGATGTTCGAGCTGCCAGAGATCCAACTCGTTGTTCTCGGGCTTCCCAACTATCTGCATTGCGAAGCGGTCGTCGCCGCGGCGGCCTCCGGCAAGCACGTAGTGCTCGAAAAGCCGATGGCCATGAACCTGGCTGAGTGCGACCAGATGATCGACGCCTGTCGCCGCGCCGGCGTAAAGCTGATGTACGCTGAGGAGCTGTGCTTCGCGCCGAAATATACACGGCTGAAGCAACTCGTCGATTCCGGCGCGCTCGGCAAGCCACACCTCGTCAAACAAATGGAGAAGCACAGCGGCCCGCACACGCCCTGGTTCTACAACGCCGATCTCAGCGGCGGCGGCGTTGCGCTCGACATGGGCTGCCACGCCGTCGAGTTCTTTCGCTGGATCCTGTCAGGGCCCGATTGCGCGAATCGTCCCCGCGCCACGAGCGTTTACGCGCAGATGGGCACACAAGTGCACGGCGACAAAACCCGCGCCGACGACGAGGCGCTGATCATCGTTGAATTCGAGAATGGCTGCGTCGGCCTGGCCGAGGAGAGCTGGTGCAAGCCGGGAGGGATGGACGATCGGGCCGAGGTCTACGGTTCGGCCGGGCAGGCTTACGCCGACCTGCTGCGCGGCAATTCGATCCACACTTATTCCGAAAAAGGATACGACTACGCGGTCGAAAAGGCCTCGCAGACCAGCGGCTGGAGCTTTACGATTTATGAAGAGAATTGGAACTACGGCTTTCCGCAGGAGATGGCCCACTTTGTGGAGTGCGTGCGAGACGACAAGCAGCCGATCGTAACCGGCGAGGATGGCCGCGCCACGCTCGAGATCATTATGGCCGCCTACGCCTCGGCCGGCGCCGGCAAAAAGATTGCACTTCCATTCAAGACCGACGCCAAACGGCCGATCGATTTGTGGAAACCAAAGTAAGGAACGCACGCCTTCTTTCTCCCTCTCCCACTGGGAGAGGGCCGGGGTGAGGGCGGCCGAAGTGAGATCTCTTCATGCCAAAAAGCTTTCAAGTGTCATAGGGATTGCACTGTCACGAGCTTCGTTCACGGAGGAAAAAGATGAACAAGTATCTCGGACTCGGGCTGTTATTTCTGCTCAGCGGTTG
>DASXPZ010000587.1:0-5011 GCA_036493275.1 Pirellulales bacterium | reverse complement strand
GAAGCAGCGGAGCAAGCATCGCGAACCGTCGATTCGCTCCGTAGAATAGGCACTTCCGTTCAAAAGCGACGCCACAGGCTAACAGCATTGTAATTGATTTGTCGCTCAGATTTTTTTGCCATCGGACCACTACCTATGCCGCTTGACTTAGTCGACACGCTCAGCCAATTGGTTGCCATCCCGAGCGTGAATCCGATGGGGCGCGCCGTCTCGGGTCCGGAGTATTACGAATATCGCGTTACCGACTGGCTGGAGACATTCTTTGAGACGCTCGGCCTCCCCTGGCATAGAACCACGGTCGAGCCGCTGCGCGACAACATCGTCGCGCGCTTCGATGGCGACATTTCGCCGGCCGATGGCGGCAAGATTCTGCTCTTGGAAGCCCATCAAGACACCGTCCCTGTCGATGGCATGACCATCGAGCCGTGGAGCCCCACGGTGCGCGACGGCCGCCTCTACGGTCGCGGCGCCTGCGATATCAAAGGGGGCATGACGGCCATGCTCGGGGCGCTCGCCCGATTGGTCGAAGAGCGGCCGCCAAATCGCCCGACTGTGATCATGGCCTGCACCGTAAACGAAGAGCACGGCTACAGCGGCGCCGTGGCGCTCACCAAATTGTGGACGACCGCCGGAGCGAACCCGATCATTCCGCGCGCGCCGGACGCTGCAATTATCGCCGAGCCGACGAATCTCGATGTGGTCGTTGCTCACAAAGGCGCCGTCCGTTGGCGATGTCACACGCACGGTCGGGCGGCTCACAGCTCTCAGCCCCACCTGGGCGATAACGCCATCTATAAAATGGCCCGCGTTCTGCAAACGCTTGAGCGCTACGCGAACGAAATCCCGCCGACACTAGGTTCGCATCCCTTGTGCGGCCGCGCGACGCTGAGCGTCGGCATGATTTCGGGCGGATTGAGCGTCAACACGGTGCCGGCTCGCGCCACAATCGAAATCGATCGCCGCGTGATACCGGGCGAAGACACGCAGGCCTGCTACGAGCAAGTCATCGAGTACGTCACCAAAAACTGCGGGCTGACCGAGGGCGTGGAGCACGAGCGTCCCTACCTCGAAGGGCGCTCGCTGGCTGACGGTCCCAACCTGCAACTGGCCGAACGCCTGGCCGCGGCGGCTCGACCGGCGCGGGGCAAAAGCCGCGCGATCGGCGTGCCGTTTGGAACCGACGCCGCCACCATTGCAGCCGCCGGCGTGCCGAGCGTGGTCTTCGGCCCCGGCTCGATCGAGCAAGCGCACACCTGCGACGAATGGCTCTCGCTCGAAGAACTGACGCTAGCTAGCGAAGCCCTCTATCGATTCGCCAGCGGCGGTTAACCGTGCGATGGTGGGTGCTGGCGCCCGCCCTTACAGAGCCGCTAAATTCTCTCGCCTTCGCGACGCGCATAAGCCGAATAATCTGAAAGACCGCCGGCCTTCGGCCCGGATGATCGTAGGCGCTCTGCTCGTGGAGGCAACCGCGAGCGAGGATGCTACCGGATCGGCTCCGGCGGTGACTGAAGGGGGGAGCCTGTGTACGAACAACACGAGACTTGCGCGCAGCTCTGCGCACCAACCAAAACCCAGCAGGGCTGCGCGCAATTCTTTCGCGCGGCTTGCGAGCGGCAGATACAGAGCACCATGCGCGTGGGCTGGATGGTAGTTCTGACCTGCGGGGCGTGGGCCTTATTCGCGCCGGCGCTATTGGCGGCCAAACCGGAAAGCGTCGCCAGCAGTTCACGCACCACGCGCGACGAAGCGGTCCGCGCCATTCCCAAAGACAAGCTCACCCCATCCGGCCAGCAGAAGGTGGCGTCGGTCCTCAAGCAAGTCTCGATCTTTCGCCGTCTGCCGACGCAGGTCATCGAGTGCGATCCGAACCTCTACCTGTTCCTGGTCGAGCACCCGGAAATGGTCGTCAACATGTGGGAGGTGATGGACGTCAGCGACATGAAGCTCGAGAAGACCGGGCAGGATCAATACAAGATGAACGACGGCGCCGGAACGATCGGCAAGGTCGAGATGCTCTGGCGTTCGCACGATTTGCACATCATGTTCGCCGAGGGGGCCTACAGCGGGCCGATGTTCGCCAGTCCGGTGAAGGGAAAATGCTTGCTCGTGCTGAAGACGGGCTACGTTCGCGAGACGAACGGCAAGTACTACGTAACCTGCCGCTTGGACACGTTCATTCAGCTCGAAAACGTCGGCATCGAATTCGTGGCCCGCACCTTTCAGCCGATGATCGGCAAGACGGCCGACCACAATTTCCGCGAGACAGCCGCGTTTCTGGGGATGATCTCGCGCAGCGCCGAGGTTCAGCATCCCAGTCTCAAGCAACTGACGGGGAAGCTGACCGCCACCACCGACGAAGATCGGGCGCAGTTCGTCGCGATCACGGATCGTATTGGTCACACGGCTCAGCAACTGGAATTGGAACAAGGCGAAGAGATCGATTCCGATCCAGCCGCGGCCACCGCCGCCAAGCCGGCCGCCTCGAAGCCGCTGGCAATGGCGCCGGCCCGACCGACGGCGCGAGTTGCGAAAACGCCGCCGCCAGCTTCGGGCGCGCCGACGGGTTCAACGAGTTGGCCGAAGGCGCCGATTCCCAGCGGAACGCGCAAAACGGTCATGAAGCCGTCGACGGCGCGGTAAGCTGAAAGCATGGGGGGACACGGTTTCTTTGAACCGTCGTTAAAAGCCCCTGCTCCAACTCGCTTGACGAGGTCGCACGGTGGCCAGCGTCGAAATAGTCGCAGGCGATCTGCTCGATCAGGACGTCGACGTCATCGTCAATGCTTGGAACCGGAACATCATCCCCTGGTGGTTGTTGCTCCCCCAAGGAGTGTCCGGGGCGATTAAGCGACGAGGTGGTACCAAGCCCTTTAAGGAACTCGCGAAGCACGGTCCGATTTCTCTAGGCGGCGCCGTGCTCACCTCGGCCGGCAATTTGCCGTTCAAAGCGATCATCCACGTTGCCGGCATCAACATGCTCTGGCGGGCGTCGGAAAGATCGATTCGTGACTCGGCGCAAAACGCATTGGCCCTCGCCCACTCGCAGCGCTTTCGATCGATCGCGTTTCCGCTCATCGGCGCTGGCTCGGGGAGTTTCGATCCCGAGCGCGCTCAATCGATCCTGCTCGACGAGCTCCATCACCTCGATTCGCCCATGGCGGTGAAGGTGGTCGTCTTCAAACGCTAGATTCCGGGAAGCATCACTCGCCGGGGGTTTTTTCGCCCGGTTTCCTCGCTTCGCGTGGCATCAAAGAAGAGAGCAATATCGCGGTGGTGATCGGCTCCTTGGTTTCGATCGTCGCCTGCACTTCGACGACCTTGCCGCGCAACTCGATCTTGGCCGCGGAGAGCGCCTTTTCGGCCTGGCCGATGACGAGCTTCATCCGCTCGGCAAGCCCTCTTGAGCCCGGAAACTTCGTTTCTTGAGCGGCCAGGAACTGCGGCATCTCGGTTCCCGCCGTGGCCATGTATTGCCGCAGGATTTCCCCGAACTGCTTCATCCCGTCGAACTCTAGTTTCGCCTGTTGCTCGTCGGCGTAAGTGGCGCGCAAGACGATTCTCATCGAGTCGTCATCAGTTTCGATGAGCAAGGTGCATTCGCTCGACTTGAGGACGACCGTCAGACCTTCGAAGACCGACACCGGAACGTCGACCCCTTCTTTAAGCGCTCGCAGACGCAGCGCCAGACCGATCTTCGACGGCTTCGCGGCCAAGGTGTTTCGCACGAGGTCGGTCGCCGTGACATTGCCGATCTTCGCTTGCAACACGTGCGGCATGCCCGTCGCCGACGAGATCAATAGCGCCCGATCACCTAGCGGCGCCACCGCGAAACCGTTCGAGCTGGTGTAGTATTTTTGATCTCCCGCTTTCGCCTCGTTGGCGCCGGGAGCGTACACGGCGAGGACCTTCCTCAGATCGTAAGGCTTGCTGGTCAAGATTCCGACGCCGCCGTAGCCGTCGGCGGCGACGAACCCCATCACGCGCGAGACGTCTTCGGCCGCGAGTCCTAGCGATTTATCTAGGTCCTTCACCCACCAGATAGGGATGATGGGATGAACGCTGGAAACACCGCGAACCTGTTCCGCCTCGGCGCCGCTCCAACATTTGGAAGCGTCCAAGGTAAACAGTAGTCGCGCCGGCGCCGCAGGATCCGCAGCATCGGCTGCGAGTGCAACCGAGGAGCCTGCCACCAAAGCGGCGCAGCAAAGAAAGAGCTGCAACGCGACACGGCATTGGCAGCGGGGCGAAAAACTCCTCATCCGGCGGCCCTTTGAGTTCGAGATGGAATAGCTCTGCTGGACAAACCGGCAGTGGTGCCGCCAAATTGAAAGTGTCGCGGAACACTCGTTCCGGCGCCGCTATTTCGCTGCTTTCTTCTCATCCTTGGCGACCGGCTTGGGGTCGAGCGGTTCCCCTTTTTTCACGATCCGGCCGAAGAGGTGGCCGCCGTGGTCGCCCCCGCTCCAGGTGCCGGCATACTCGTTTCGAAAGACGAGTACTCGCGCGGTAAAAGTCCCGAGGCCCGGAACCGGCAAATCGGTGAGCGTAATCACCGGGGTGTCGCCGGCCCATTTCACTTGCAGCGCCAGGGGCAGCGTGACGTCATGCCCGCCGTACTGGATGCGGGTCTCGAAATTCCAGAGCCCGTTTTCCAGTTTCTTGCAATTGCTGATGGTGTACTTTTCTTCGGTGAGCTTCTTCTCGGGGGCTCCGCTGACCGTGAAGCTGCCGACGAGCGTGGCGCCGCTCATCGTCTCGGCGAATTCTTTTTCGAGCGCCGCCTGATCGAGCTTGGGCGCCGCGGCGTCGGGCTTCTTGGCGTCGTCGGCTGCTTGTGCCCGCGCCAGCGGAGGAACGAAGGACAAGAGCGCAATGACGACAGCCAGTCGAAATGTCGTGGTCATGGTGTCATTCCTCACAGCGTGTGGGTGGATGGAAGATAACCGGCGCCTCGATGGCTTTGAACGCCAGGCGGCCACGAATAATATACCTTGCCTATGGGCTGGCC
>DASXPZ010000586.1:0-3356 GCA_036493275.1 Pirellulales bacterium | reverse complement strand
TTGGTTTTTTTGGTCGAATCTTGGAGCGCAACGGCGACTTTGTCGACGTCCTCCGCTGCCAAGGCGCCCTGCTCTCGCGGAAGGGTTTGCACGCGCTGGCCTTGGCCATCGATCGTCGGCTGGTCGAACTGCTCCCCGACGACGGGGTAGTCCGCTACAACCTGGCGTGCAGCCTGGCGTCGAGCGGGCAGACAGTCGAAGCGATCGAGGCTCTGCGGACGGCCCTCGAGTCAGGCTATGACGACTTCGAGTACATGGAGCAAGACGGCGATCTCGATCCACTCCGCAAACACCCCGCCTTCCGAGCGCTGCTCCGCGATTTCGACATCGTGAGCTGAGCGGGCTTTGGGCGGCTGGCTCGCCCACGAACGCTCTCCGGCGATACTCTCCACGGTAGCGTCCAAGGAATGAGTTGGTCACCACCAAGGCTGGGCGAGTTTATCTTGCTTCTTCCGCAGCTTCTCGATTTGAGAATCAATTTCCTGAACTCTGGAGGGATCCGGGGGGACTTGGAATGGCATTAGACGGTTTTTTCCCAACTAAGCTCCTTGATCTCCATATCGATAGCCTCGACTCTGTCTGGTCGCGTGCTTTTCTCGACGGTAATCGTCCACGCCGTAAGCGACGCCACTAATGCAACCAGCAAGAGCAACATTGTGGTGCTGAACTGAAACCAGCTGCGGTGGGCACGGATAGACATGGGATCTATCCTACCGCGCGGAAGAGTGCTCGCGGAGCTTTACTACACTCGCCGCGATAATTCCGTCATGCCATCTGGCTTGCATAACTTGCGGTTCAGCCGAATTCATTGGTAGGACACAATCCTTTCGCCGAGTATCTCACCAGATTCAGGCGGCCGCGGGCGATTTCTGCCCTCGGCCCTTGGGCGAACTTTGCCGACGACCTCGTTTTTCGTACAACTGGCAGGCTGGCGTCGTTTGTCAATGCCTCGCCACAGTTTTACGAACCCCTCGAACCACGGCCACCACGCAATGCTCCATCTCGCCGCGCAGATTCTACAATCAGTCCACGTGATTCGCGCCCGCTGGAACCGCGCCCCGCGCGCCGGCGTTATCCTCGGCACCGGGCTGGGCCATCTGGCTCGCGAAATCAAGGACGCCGTCACCCTGCCGTACGAGACGATCCCTCACTTCCCCACGTCGACCGCCACCAGCCACGCCGGGCAACTCGTCTGCGGGTCGCTCGCCGGCGTCGACGTGGTGGCGATGGAAGGCCGCTTCCACGCCTACGAAGGGTACACTCAAGAGCAGATCACGTTTCCGACGCGCGTCATGAAGGCCCTCGGCGCCAATACGCTGATCGTCTCGAACGCCTGCGGCGGCATGAATCCGCACTATCGCCACGGCGACATCATGGTCATCGACGACCACATCAACCTGATGGGCGACAACCCGCTGGTCGGCGTCAACGACGATTCGCTCGGCCCGCGCTTTCCCGATATGTCGGCCCCGTATGACGAGCGCCTGATCGATTGCGCACTTGAGATTGCCCGGCGCGAAAACTTCGTCGCGCACCGCGGCGTGTACGTGGCCGTGACCGGCCCGAACCTGGAGACGCGGGCCGAATATCGCTTTTTGCGGCAGATCGGCGCCGACGTCGTCGGCATGTCGACCGTGCCCGAGGTGATCGTGGCGGTGCACGCCGGCATGCGCGTGCTCGGTCTCTCGGCGGTAACCGACATGTGCCTCCCGGACGCGCTGGCGCCGGCCACGATCGACAACATCCTGGCGGCGGCAGCCAGCGCCGCGCCGAAGCTGCGGGCGATCGTGCTGGGCGCGCTGGCGAAGATCCGCGATGAAAAGTGATCGCCAGCCGACATTTTTTTCAGCGCGATAAAACTTAGCCACTAATCCAACGAGGCGCAATCTTCTGGGCCCCATCAGGGCGATCTAAGATAGCCTTGGGCAACGCCCAAGGAACGCGATCTCGAAGAATTCCGACGTAGGGCATCGCAATCGCGAAACAATTTCACATCGCAATTTCGCATAGACGATCATCGCCAGCGCGGCATTAGCGCGCCCCTTCAGGGCTTTTGTTCGATCGTTTGCGCAAACCCAGGGCGTCGCCGGCTGCGCCTGCATCGCGCTGGGCTACCTTGGATCGCCCCGTTGGGGCTTTTTAATAGCCGCGGCCGCGGCGCAGTGGGTACGATGTACTTTATGCTTCCATCGCTCGAGCCTACCCGCCGCTGGTTTCAGTTCGGGCTAAAGAGCCTGTTGATCGTGGTCACGTTGTTGGCCGTCGTGGCGGCGTTTGTCGCCCATCGGCTCAATCAGCCCAAGCTGCTGGAATTCGATTCCAAAGTGTGGGGAGATCCCAGCTACGACATAGTTATCAAAGAAATCAAGCGCTCCGGGAACATCTCCACCGTGACCGAGGATTTTAAGAAGGGACACTCGGTTGGGTCGGCCATGTTCTTTACCCGTTCGATTCACGAGATTGCCAAGGCGCGAAACGCGGAATACTGGGTCTTGCTAAAACACTGGAAAGCCGCCGATGGCACGCGGATTTGTCTGTTCGATTTTACGAACGTCAAAGACGCAGACATCAAGGTAGAATTCGGCGATGAATTCACTTCCGTCGACGACGAAGGTAAAAAACGCAGTTACACATCCGTGTCGGAAATGGATTCGCTCTTCGGTGCAATTTCTGGCGAGAGCAAGCCGAGTCCATAAGAACACGTGTTGCCAACCGAAACTCAACCGGTCTGCCGCAGTTCTGAGATTGCTCGTCGTGTCGTTGTGCCGTAGTGGTTAATTTGGACCGCAAGTAAAAACCACAACGACACGACGGCACTACGAAGAGTAGCCACATTTGTAAAATCTTCTACCAACCAACGGCAACGCAACGAAGCCAATTGCAAGCCAGCCAATCTTTACAATCATGTCGGGCACGAACAGAAATACCGTCCGGCCGATTTTTTGGTGGATGCTGATCAGCGTTCCCATGCTTGGCATGATTGGCATGAAGAACGCTGAGACTTCATATGGCCGACCTCTGGCTCTGGCAAGCCCATTCATTTCGCTTGGCGCGTACTTCGCGTATTTCGCGATGAAGAGGCTATTCGTTTATGCCGGCGCCTTGCGCGGTGATCATCGCGATTCCGGTGGAGCAAGCCCTGAGAACGTAGCGTCTCGAATGGGTCTCGCGGACGGCTCGACGGAGAAATCCTCGGCTGTCAAGCGTGGCTACCGCTTTTCATTGGTGGCGTTGCTCGTGGGGATTGCCTTCATCGGCGTAATTATCGAACTTTGTAAGTTCAGAGGCTTTTTGGAAGGCTTTTTTTTGGTAACCGGGCCGGTTCTTTGGGTGCTGTCTTTTTGGGTGTTCTTCAA